>JAILDU010000063.1 GCA_024689005.1 Paludibacteraceae bacterium | reverse complement strand
AATTCTTCTCTGCCCATCGGGCACTTCTCGCTTCAGTTTTCATACATGTATTAAATTCACGGATTTCTCCGCTTTTGGGGTTCATCATATCGCTCCTTATTACGCGCACTACGCGCATACCTTTCAAAAAGCATGCAAAGGTACTACAAAAATTTCATATACGCAAGATTTTTGTATTTTTTTTACAAAAATATTCATTTTGCACCCTTCTCCAATATTCTTTTCGTCCCTCTCCTATATTCTTTTCACCTTTTACATATTACATTTCTATCCCTTCTCCCCGCCTTTCCTCCGTCATTCTATCACCCATCAGCTACCTTCTTCCAACAACTTCATGCCCCGTCACTTGTCATCCAACCAACACACAGCCGCCATTCAGCCGTCATTCAGCCACTTATTTCCGGGTGTCAAGCCGCTCGACCCATAAGATAACCATAGGATAACCATAGGTGAAGGAGTGCCTCGGATGGCACTCCGAGTGAAGCGCCCGAGCTGTCCCCACAGCGAGGATCAAGTGCGAACATAGAACGGTGTGACCCTTGCGGTCGCGCAGCCTTTAGGCTCTTGTTCCGAATGTGCTCATATTCTATCAGTCGTCAATCAGCTACTCTCACCGAGACCTTACCATAGGATAACCATAAGATAACCATAGGATAACCATAGGATAAACTCAACAATACGTACAAATTTGCACACTTACTATATATACATAGTATATATACTTTTTGCATATATTTTTAGATTTTAAAACAAAATTTTATTCAAATATTTGCACATATCAAAAAATCATTGTACCTTTGCAGCCGAATTTAAACCTTTTACGACAATGAATTTTTTAATTACCGTTGCATGGGCTCTGCTCATCACTCTCACAATCTATTACGTAACCGTGGTTGCGCACTTGTTCTCCGAGTTGTTTGGGAAAAATATCCCTTGTAGAAAAGTACTCATTCCCTTCTATGGTTGGGTCAAATGGTTCAGCAAAGACTAACCCCTATCCCACCGATCGCTTCTGCTCACTTATAGTGGCAAAATCACTTTTTTACGCCTCAAAGAACATTTTTTTTTCAAAATACTTGCACAATTCAATTATTTGTAGTAATTTTGTCCGCTTTTTCGTTGGGAGGGTCTATCGAGTACCCGCACGAGAGCACTATTATTAACCATAAATTGTTAAAACAATAGCAACAATTCCTCAAAGACCACCGCGCGGTGGCCGTGTTATCAAAGAGGACCCCAATCGTATCAACGATAAGATACGCGGAGTCCAGCAAGTACGCCTCATCGGTGACAACGTAGAGCCTGGCATCTACTCGTTCCAACAGGCCATGCACATGGCTGACGAACAAAACCTCGACCTCGTCGAGATCGCTGCTACAGCAAACCCGCCGGTTTGCCGAATCATCGACTACCAGAAATTCCTCTACGCGCAGAAGAAAAAACAAAAAGAGGCAAAAGCTAATGCCAAAAAAACCGAGGTCAAGGAGATCCGATTCGGACCGCAAACTGATGACCACGATTACAACTTCAAACTCAAACATGCTATTGAGTTCCTGAAGGAAGGCAACAAAGTGAAAGCATATGTGTTCTTCCGCGGACGATCCATCGTCTTCAAAGAGCAAGGCGAACTACTGCTCGCGCGTTTTGCTAACGATCTGACCGAATACGGCAAGCCGGACAACGTGCCCAACCTCGAAGGAAAACGCATGATCCTCAACTTTAGCCCCAAAAGCCAAAAGTAATTGACACTGTCGATTGAGTGACCGGTACAACCGCAAACGCACTATCGACTAATGTCATAACGACATAAAACCGTTCGTAGGCCTACCTTTATTACGACGCCGAGGGCGTCGGGCTGCCTAACGGACGTATTATTAACAACTAAAATTTTTTAACAAAATGCCAAAGGTAAAGACTAATTCCGGTGCAAAAAAGCGTTTTACGCTTACCGGAACCGGTAAAATCAAGCGTAAGCACGCTTACAAAAGTCACATCCTGACTAAGAAAACTAAAAAGCAAAAACGTAACCTGACTCATGTTGCGTTAGTAGATCAAACGAACATGCGCTCCGTACGTGAGATGCTGTTGCTTCGTTAAGTTTAACCACTAAAGTGAAAGGACAAGAAAATGCCAAGATCAGTAAATCACGTTGCTTCGCGCAATCGTCGCAAGAAGATCATGTCTCTTACCCGTGGTAACTTTGGTGGCCGCGCTAACGTATGGACAGTTGCCAAGAACACATGGGAGAAAGGTTTGCAGTATGCTTACCGCGATCGTAAGAACAAAAAACGCACTTTCCGCGCTCTCTGGATCCAGCGTATCAACGCTGCAGCTCGCCTCGAAGGACTCAGCTACAGCCAGTTGATGGGTCAACTCAAGAAAGCCGGCGTTGTTATCAACCGCAAGGTCCTCGCAGATCTCGCTATGAACCAGCCTGCTGCGTTCAAGGCTATCGCCGAGAAAGCTAAAAAAGCAAAATAACACTTCGCGTTGTTCTACACAAGTCCCGCACATTAACGTGCGGGACTTTTTTTGACCAAAAACTTCAATAAATTTGCATATATGCGATTTTTTTTGTACCTTTGCAGCCGTTTTGCAAAAACGGCCAAAGAGGCCGACAATTCGCAACAGGTATTCGCAAAATATAAATTTTTAATAGTAAAACAATAGAATAATCATGTCCCTTCAATGTGGAATAGTGGGTCTGCCTAATGTGGGCAAATCAACCCTTTTTAACTGCTTAAGCAACGCAAAGGCACAGAGTGCCAATTTCCCTTTCTGTACAATAGAGCCGAACGTCGGTGTCATCACTGTGCCCGACGAGCGTCTCATCAAACTCGGCGAGATATGCAAGCCTGAGCGCGGCGTCATCCCGACAACCGTAGAGATAGTAGATATTGCCGGTCTGGTCAAAGGTGCGAGCAAAGGTGAAGGTCTCGGAAACAAGTTCCTGGCCAACATCCGCGAGACCGATGCTATCATTCATGTGCTCCGTTGCTTTGACGACGAGAACGTAGTGCACGTAGATGGTTCGGTAGATCCCGTGCGCGACAAAGAGATTATCGATGCAGAGTTGCAGTTGAAGGACTTGGAGACCGTAGAGGCACGTATTCAGAAGTGCGAGAAAGCAGCTAAGGCCGGAGGTGACAAGCAGGCTAAACTGCAGTTGGAGATATTGGTTAAGTATCGCGAGGCGCTCTCGCAAGGCAAAAACGCACGCACAGTAGAGCTGGAGAACAAAGAGGAAGAGGCTGCAGCCAAGGACTTTTTCCTGCTGACCAACAAGCCTGTAATGTACGTGTGCAACGTGGATGAGGCATCGGCTGTAAGCGGCAACAAATACGTAGAGCAAGTCAAAGAGTCCGTTAAGGACGAGGACGCACAAGTGCTCGTTCTCGCTGCTAAGATTGAGAGCGAAATAGCAGAACTGGAGACTTACGAAGAGCGTCAGATGTTCCTCGAAGAGATCGGTTTGAAGGAATCCGGTGTCAACCGCCTGATTAAGGCTGCTTATGCTCTGCTCAACCTCCGAACTTTCCTCACTGCAGGTAGCGACGAAGTGCGTGCGTGGACATTCCGCGCCGGCTACAAGGCACCACAGTGTGCAGGAGTCATCCATACGGATTTCGAGCGTGGATTCATTCGTGCCGAGGTTATCAAGTACGATGATTTCGTAACTCTCGGCGGCGAAGCGCAATGCCGCGCGGCCGGCAAACTGGCCACAGAAGGCAAGGATTATCTCGTACAGGACGGCGATATCATGCACTTCCTGTTTAATGTATAAAGTAATTGGTTGATGAAATTATTGCATGTGAATAGTCTGTTTAAGTCCTACAAAAATGGTTATCCTTCTCAATTAGATAGTTTTGATGACCAACTCTCGATATTATTAGGGACACTTCATGCAAATATGCATCTATATCCTTTTAAAACTAAGTTAGATGAGACATATCAGATATTACATAGTAGTATTTTCGTTAATGGTTTTAGTGTGCAGTTCATGCACAGATTCATATGATTTAAACAAAACTAAGGAATTTGTTGACAAGCATGGAGAAGAAGATTTTTCCATATTTGTCGGCGTCAACCCTATGTTTTATCGGGGGAAACAAGATAGCTTATATTTGATAGGGGGTATTATTCCCGGACAACAAGGAGAAATTGATAGTTGGGCAATGACTGGTATTTACTATAACATCAATGATTGTACGATTGTCAAAATCCAAAGATCACGTGAAGGATGGACAGATAGCACGTATGCAAGTATTGATAGTTCTTATATTAACAACTTGACTCGAAGGTTTATAGAATTAAACATTTACGAGATTTTTATGGATACCAATGGTATAATTAGAATCCATATTGATGAACATCCCCAAAGTAATGTAGTTCGTTTTGACAATGATAGCATTTTGAAGGAGAAAAGCAGGGAATGTCATTGGGAAAACGTATCGGGCAAATGGTATTATTCAAGATCAAAATGAGAGCAGTTATAAGTATACTAATACTAATCGTATGTCTGAATGCTATATCAGCTCAACGCGTATACACAAACAATCTTTATTGTACGAGTACACTAATGTTATTTGGTAATGGTAGAGCAGATTGGCATGATTGTGAGATTGACGAAACTTTTTATGGTCATTACTGGCAAAAAAAAGATACTATGTTCATAGAAACGTTTTGCTCATCTGAATGTCATGAGGACCATAGATGTGGTTTATGCTACTTAGATAGTATCTGCTATTTTCCATCTCCGCATACCTACATTCGAATTAATCGTTAAAAGTGTATTATTTGCGGTCACTCTAACAAGATACGTTTTTCTATCAGCAAAATAGAAAAAAAAATAAAAATGAACTTATATAATTAAGATGGATTCATTAATAGAAAATTTCGCTAAAGCTACCGGTTCTACTATTATAGGAGCAGAATTTCCTATTCCTGCTTTACTTGGCGGTTTTCGCGGAAGAAGTTTAAGTAATTCGCCGATAAGGAATACCATATGTAACTTATTTGGTGGATATTGTGAAAATAGTTTTAAAATCACTAATGGCGTAAATACGAATACAATATATGGTGTAACAATAGATAAAAATCGTGGAATAAGATGGAATTGTAAATAGAATTATGAAAGTTCTCAATATTCATATATTTTCTGTAGTCATGTTTATGTCTGTTGGTTGCCAACCGCATACAGATGCATCGTTCCAGCCTTTTCAGTCATTTGATGAGTTTGGGATGACCGAAGTTGTAACAGATAGTGTGCTCGAGCCATATTTACAAATCCAGCGAACAACGGACACTATCAAGATAGTGCGCAGCGATCAAAAAAATGACACTATGGTGTACCTTAACAAAGGAAAGTACTGGTATTCTTCCATTCGAATCAACTATAATTACACATTATTCGGGAAACTTAAGATTCTATTATCTCCCCCGACATGGGACACAGATTATATGCAGATAGATGTGTATCGGTACATCACAGAGAACTCAATAATTGAAGCATATTTTCATAGCAGTGAAGAGGAAATGGGTCTGCATCCCGATTATATTAATGTTTTCAATCGTAATTCCTCACGGAGTTATGAGTTTTTTGATAACCTTGATGATGTGTTAGATTCAACGATATTGTGCAACACTACAATATGGCAAGTATATCATAGCCGTCATAAATTGAACAGAGATTCATCTTGTTTTGACTACACTTTGTATGACTATGTTGCGCCGAGAAATACAATGTATATAAAAAGCGTTAGTAGAGATGGTGATGTTACCATTAACGACTCGATTCTATTAAACACATTAGGGACTTACCACGTTCCGACATACGATTTTACGACAGAGGACTGCACATATACAATAGGTATTACTGGAGCAAAAATGCATACAAGCATAACGTGTACTACGTTAGAAACAGATAAGAACATTACACTCTCTCTGCAAAATAAAAAAAAATAAAAATGAACTTATATAATTAAGATGGATTCATTAATAGAAAGTTTATTGGCTTACGGATGGTGGGTTGGCGCCTTGTTCATCGTGCTGGGTTTTGTGGCATTGGTGAAAGGAGCTGACTGGCTGGTGGACGGCGCTTCGGCAATAGCCAAGCGTTCGGGTATCAGCGATCTGATTATCGGACTAACCGTAGTTGCTTTTGGCACGTCGATGCCGGAGTTTGTGGTGAATATGGTTTCCGTAGCCGAAGGCACAACCGACCTGGCGATAACCAATATTTTGGGTTCGAACATCATCAATACGTTCGTCATCTTGGGTCTGACAGCACTGGTTTACCCTATTGCTTCACAGAAGCGAAGCCGCGATTTTGACATTCCCTTGTCTATCATAGCCGGCGTGTTGGTGTTTGCTTTCGTAGTCATCCACATGCCTTTTGGCGAACAAGAGCAAGGTATAGGTCGCATGGGCGGTATAGTTCTGTTGCTGTTCTTCAGTTATTTTCTGTACAACACTTTCCGCCACGCCAAGGATCATCCCGATGAGATGCAAAGCGAGGAGACGCAGATGATAGAAGAAATGAGCACACGTCGCGCTATTTGCCTCATTCTGGTCGGCTTTGTCGGTCTGGTGGTGGGTGGCGAACTGATAGTAAAGAGTGCGGTGGATATAGCTACTCGTTGCGGCGTATCTGAGGCCATCATCGGCTTGACTGTGGTAGCACTCGGCACATCGTTGCCCGAATTGGCCACATCGGTGATAGCGGCAACAAAGAAGAACTGCGACATAGCTTTGGGCAACGTCATCGGAAGTAACATCTTCAACGTGTTCTTCGTTCTGGGATGCAGCGCGGTCGTTCGCCCGCTACCCGCCTATGAGGGCATCATAATTGACGCATGGATGGCGGCTCTGGGAAGCATGCTCGTATGGCTCTTTGTCAAGACAAATCATGAGCGTGAGATCAAACGATGGGGAGGAGCTATACTTCTGCTCATCTATGCCGGATACCTCACATACCGTCTGATGACTTTATAAACAGCAAATAAGAACAACAATATATGGCAGAATTAGACGAGCAGTTGAACGCTGCAGAACAATCTAGACAAGCAACAACGCAAGTGGAATACGGAGACGACAATATTATCCACCTTGACGACATGGAGCATATCCGTCGTCGACCGGGTATGTATATCGGTAAGCTAGGAGACGGTTCCCACAGCGATGATGGTATATACGTCCTGATCAAAGAGAGTATCGATAACTCGATCGACGAGTTTCGTATGGGCGAAGGCAAAGTGATAGAAGTGACCGTGCAAGACGGTCGCGTTCGCGTGCGAGACTACGGACGCGGTATTCCGTTGGGCAAACTGGTGGAAGTGGTTAGCATGCTGAATACCGGAGGTAAATATGACAGCAAGGCCTTCAAGAAATCCGTTGGTCTAAATGGAGTCGGAACGAAAGCCGTGAATGCTTTGTCCAGTTATTTCTGCGTCGAGTCATACCGCGACGGCAAGACCCGCCGTGCAGAGTTCGCCAAGGGACGCTTGACTAACGATAGCGGCGTTCAACCATACAGCGGGTCGGAGAAACGTGGTACTATCATCGAGTTCATGCCGGACGACAGCAAAGGACTATTTGAGAACTACAAGTTCCGCGATGACTATATTGAAGAGTTGCTCCGTAACTATGCCTATTTGAACACGGGACTGACGCTCATCTACAATGGACAGAAATACTCCAGCAAGAATGGTCTGCTTGACCTGCTGCAGGAGAATATGACTGTTGAGCCGCTCTACCCTATTATTCATATTGTGGGCGAAGACATCGAGATAGCGCTCACCCACACCGACCAGAACGGCGACGAGTACTACTCGTTCGTCAATGGTCAGCACACCATACAAGGAGGAACACACCAGGCCGCTTATCGTGAGGCTATCGGACGCACTATCAAGGAGTTCTTCAACAAAAACCAGGACCTGGCAGATATCCGCAACGGCGTGGTAGGAGCCATAGCTATCAACGTGGAAGAGCCTGTCTTCGAGAGCCAGACAAAAGTCAAACTCGGCTCCAAAGACATGAGCCCAAAAGGCGGCATCAGCGTCAATAAGTTTGTCAACGATTTCGTTGGTCTGCAACTCGACAACTATCTGCACAAGAATCCGCAAACAGTGGAAATCATGCTGCAGAAGATACAGGAGTCGGAGAAAGAGCGCAAAGCTATAGCCGGCGTCACCAAAGCGGCCAAAGAGCGTGCAAAAAAGAACCTGGTCAACAACCCCAAACTGCGTGATTGTCAGATTCACCTCAACGACCCCAAACCCATCAAGAGTGCCAAAGATTCGGACGACGATTTGCGCTTGGAGAGTTGTATTTTTATCACAGAGGGTCTGTCGGCTTCGGGTAGTATAACCAAGAGTCGCGACGTGCGCACTCAAGCCGTTTTCTCCCTGCGAGGCAAACCACTCAACTGCTATGGACTAACCAAACAAGTGGTGTACGAGAACGAAGAGTTCAACTGCCTGCAATCGGCACTCAACATAGAAGATGGTTTGGATGAACTGCGATACAACAAAGTGATTATCGCCACCGATGCCGATGTGGATGGTATGCACATCCGCTTATTGATGCTCACCTTCTTCCTCCAGTTCTTCCCTGATCTGGTTAAGAAAGGACACGTCTATATCCTCCAGACGCCGCTTTTCCGCGTCAAGGACAAGACACAAGTGCGTTATTGCTATAGCGATGAGGAACGCTTGGATGCACTCAACACCATCAAGAATCCCGAGATCACACGATTCAAAGGATTGGGTGAGATATCGCCGGACGAGTTCAAGGGATTTATAGGCAAGGGAATTCGTCTTGACCAAGTCAATCTCCGCAAAGAAGATGCCGTCAGTGAACTGCTTGCTTACTATATGGGCAAAAACACTACCGAGCGTCAGAACTTTATTATCGACAACCTCCGCATAGAGGAGGACAAAGTGGAAGAGGAAGAATGATACCTTTGATTCTTTTCATACTGCTCATCATCCTGATTATTGTGCTCACAGAGATACGTGAGCGCAAAAAGGCAAATGGGGAAGCCACAACGCAGCACAACCAACCCGAAGATGGTTGCTGCGGACAACATTTGGTATGCGAACGCGAGACCCTTCTTCAGACCAACGCCAAGATTGAGTACTACGATGATGAGGAATTGGATGCGTTGGCTGATACCGATCCTTCGCAATATACCGTTCAACAGCACGATGCCATCCTGCATGTATTCAACACCCTATTAGAAAAGGACGTACCCGGATGGTGTAGAAGCCTGCAACTCAGGCATATACAATTACCGAACGATATTCGTGAAGAAGCACTCATGATCGTGCGAGAGAGACGACACATGTGATTAGCATGCACACCGCTGACAATTATTTCGCAACTGAATAAACATTTTTTTTGCAATTATTTTGCATATGTCAAAAAAAAGCAGTACTTTTGCACTCGATTTTGACATAAGGCAAATAAATGTCGCCGCGATGTTGGAATTGGTAGACAAGAAAGACTTAAAATCTTTTGCCCAGTAATGGGCGTGCCGGTTCGACCCCGGCTCGCGGTACAAAAAGAGAGGCTCACGCCCCTCTTTTTGTTGCTATGTACGCCTTATGGCTTAGGAATATTGATTAACGGAGTAGCGCCACCTTGGTATTGCGGCAACTTGCCGTCCCATTTCTCTATCCAGTCTTCTTGCACTATCAAAGTGGAGAGCGAAGCACTTATCGTACGATTATAATATGCCTCTGCATCGGCTTTGATCTTCATTGCCTTGGCCTCACCTTCTGCCTTAGCCACAGCTATCTTGGCATTTGCCTCAGCCTGTTTCACTTCGTTCTCTGCTTTCAACGCTGCCTGCACTGCCGCATTCTTTGCATCAATCATCTGGCGCAACGACTCCGGCGGGGTTATCTGCGATGTAAACTCCGTTACGGTGAATCCCTCACGTGTCAATGTCGAATCGAGCATCAAACGCACTTCTTTTTCAAACTTAGCACGGCTGGCCATCAGTTCATCGGAAGTGTAATTATTTGCTGCTACACGATAAGCATCATAAATCACCGTGCGCATGTATCCTTCTTCTATATCCTCCAGATTAGTACGATACTTGAAGAATATCTCCGTAGCTTTATCTCTATTGAGATAGTACGCCATTGTCGGGTCCATTGTAAAGATGGCCGCGTCCTTTGTGTTTACCGTGAATGGTTTATAATCAACACGTTGTACAAAAGTCGGATACGTGTGTACAGCTGTCGTTATCGGGCAATAGAAGACATATCCGGTCACAGGAGATGCCTTCAGCGTACCTTGCTCAGAAAGCGAGAGCTTATTGAATTTGATACCCACTTCTGACGAATCCACACGCGTGCAACGCACGCACACAACATTGAAAACAGCAAGGACGATGAGTCCTATGCTTAACTTGATTAAAAGATTTCTGTTCATAACGTTCATAATAATGATGAATATAAGGTGTTTTTTTCTCTGCTGAATCTTCCTAATTCGCTGCAAAGATACTGCATTTTTTTTAATTGTGCAAATTGTATGAAATATTTATATGCTTTTATCGGTTGTCTTTTGATATATTATCGCTCCTATCGGGTCTTGTTATCACATCTTGACAAAAGCATTTTGAGTCCTTTTGTTTAGAAATGTAAGAAAAAACACTCTCCGATGGATTATTCTCTTCAAAAATTGTGTTATTCGAATTATTTTTGTATCTTTGCAGCGTTTTTGATACAAGCACTACGAATCAACACCATGCCCCACCCCATGGAGAGGCTGGCTAATTATAGTAAATCAAATTATTCTACCACTATGATTATTACAACGACACCGACCATTGAGGGTCACACCATCAAGGAGTACAAAGGTCTTGTTTCCGGAGAAGTTATCTTTGGCATGAATTTTCTGAAAGATTTTGGCGCATCATTGCGGGATTTCTTCGGAGGACGCACGGAGAGTTACGAAAGAGCTATGCTTGATGGCCGCGAGACCGCGCAACGAGAAATGCGTCAACGTGCCGAAGAGATGGGTGCCAATGCCATCGTGGGTGTTAGCTTTGGCTATGAGACGATGGGACAAGCCAGCAGCATGATTATGATCTCCATCTCCGGCACTGCCGTTGTTATTGACTAACGAGGACTATGACGCATCCGGCAAAAACTAACTACGCATGTACTCGCCCGGAGTGATACCCGTCTTGCTCTTGAATATCCGCGTAAAATGATGCGGGTAGTCGAAGCCAAGCATGTACGCCGTCTCGCTGATACTTCGGCCGCTCATGAGGATGTTTTTTGCGATTCGGATGATGTACGACTGAATATATTCCTTGGCGGAAGCACCTGTCGCTTGCTTCACTAAGTCGCCGAAATAACCCGCTGAATATGCCATCTCCGAAGCGCAATACGCTACTGTCGGCAAGCCCTTCTCGGCTTGCCGGCCTTCATAATAATACTTGTCCAACAAGGCGTGAAAACGCTTCAACACATCCGGCTCAGACGCGGTAATTCGGGCATTCTGCCGCCAATAAGCCCGCTGGCAATAATCCAAGATCAGCCTTAGGTAGCCAACCACTATATTCCGCAACGCCAAACTGTCCTTGTGTGCTTTCAACTCTTCGCGCAGAGCGCTTAAGAGCATCTCAACCGCGTCCCACTCTTTCGGCTCCAAAGGCAGCGAATCTGTAAAGAAATACGAGAAGAAATTGTACTCTGAAATGTGCGTCTCAAGGTCTGTTTTGCTCATCAACTCCGGTGACCACAACACCGCCCAGCCGTTCAGAAAGAGCGGATTACCGTCATCTTCTTTACCGCCTATCTGTCCGGGTGCAACGGCAATAACCGACCACTCGCTCACCTGCACAGATCGCACGCCGTAAGACAAGTTCTGCGGAAACTCCCGTTGGATAAACAACCCATAGACCCCGTAACTATTCATGCTCGTCCTGACCCCCTTTTCCAGGTCATCGAAATGAACTACACTAATCAGCGGGTGGATCACTTCCGCCTCCAAATGCCGCGCATATACATTTGGTTCAGGTATGTTCAGAACTTTTTTCATAACGGCTATATTTTGGGGGCAAATTTACAACTTTTTATCGAAATATGCAAAAATGGAAACTAAAAAATGATGTTTTTCTGTGTTTTCTGCAAAAATGGTAGTTATTCGGCGAATTTATGTTATTCTATATCCGCAAAATGCTATACCTTTGCACTCGAATTTAAAACAGGAGATACTATGAAACGCATTTTTACAATTTTTGCAGCTATGTGCACAATGACCCTTATGGCACAAACACCGATTAACATCATCATCGGCTCGAAGACTTTTACCGCCACGCTTGCAGACTCCGAAACCGGCGAAGCCTTTGCTGCCCTTTTGCCCCTTTCCGTCACGATGAACGAACTGAACGGCAATGAGAAATACCATTACCTGTCCACCTCTCTTCCCACCGCCGCATACCAGCCCGGCACAATCCACGCCGGCGATCTAATGCTCTACGGCAATAACTGCGTAGTTCTTTTCTATGAGACCTTCAACACCTCGTATTCCTATACCCGCCTCGGCGCAATAGACAACCCTTCCGGTTTAGCTGAGGCGCTTGGAGTTGGTAATGTGTCCGTGCGTTTGGAAAAAGGGCAGACTACAGAAAACCTCACCCCAACCCTCTCTTCAAGAGAGGGAGTAAAGGTTCTTCGTAACGGACAACTCTATATAAGGTACAAAGGAACAATGTACAATATACAAGGTGGAAAAGTAAAATAGTTCTTTTATGCCCGGCATCTTTGTGTATGTGAGAAAAAAATTGTACCTTTGCAACAAAAATTGAAATATTAAATCCATTAACGCGAATAAACAAAACAAAATAGCTATGCAAAACTTTGATTATCAGACACCGACACGTCTTATTTTTGGTGAAGGCGTAGTAGAACAATTGCAGAAAGTGATGAGTGCTTTCGGCAAGAAAATCCTCCTGACTTACGGTGGAGGCAGTATTAAGAAAATTCCGGCTTTCAGATGTAAAGCAGGCAGTTTGTATGATTATGTGCGCGAGGCACTCAAGGATTTTGAGATAGTGGAACTGCCTGGTATTCAGCCGAATCCGAAATATAACCCTTCGGTACTGGAAGGTGTGCGGTTGTGCAAGGAGCACAAGGTGGATGTAATCCTTTCGGTTGGCGGCGGAAGTGTGCTGGATTGCTCGAAGGCGATTGCAGCAGGTGCTTGTTATGACGGCGATCCGTGGGATTTGATTTCGTACAAAGTGAAAGCGCAGGCAGCTCTGCCGATTGTGGATATTATCACGTTAGCGGCTACGGGAAGTGAGTACGATTGCGGTGGTGTGATTTCCCGCACGGAGACGAATGACAAAATTGGTTATTTGGATAGACGTCTATTCCCAGCCGTTTCGTTCTTGGACCCGACGTACACGTTCTCGGTTAGCCGGAAACAAACTGCGGCGGGTATTGCGGACGCTATGAACCACACGATGGAGCAGTATTTTGTGGAGGACGCGACGCTGCTGAATGACGGTTTCTGCGAGTCGATGTTGCGTAGCCTCATGGCGAACGGACGTAAGTGTATTGAGAACCCCGAGGATTACAAGGCGCGCGCAGAGATGATGCTCGCTTGTACGTATGGTTGCAACGGCATTCTGGCGCTCGGTAATAGCGAGAGCGGATGGCCATGTCATGGAATAGAGCACGCCTTGAGCGCGTACTATGACATTACGCACGGCGAAGGATTGGCGATTATCACGCCGCGGTGGATGAAGCATATCCTGAATGAGCGCACTTTGCCGCGGTTCGTTAAATACGGCGTGAATGTGTTTGGTATTGACGCTTCGCTGGACGAGTGGACGATTGCCAACAAAGCGATTGAGGCGACATATGCGTTCTTTGAGTCGATCGGCATTCCGATGCACCTGCGCGAAGTGGGTATTGATGAGAGCCGGCTCGACGAGATGGCACATCATATCGCTGTAAATGAGGGACTTGAGAATGCTTATGCGGCGTTGACTGAGAAAGACATCAAAGAGATTTTGGTGGCAAGTTTGTAAGATGAGAAAGATTTTAATCTTTGCCCTTGCGGCGGTTCTATTGGCGGCATGTAAAGATTCAAATGCGGAAATGAGTAAATGTGAAAATGCTTTGTTGGTTCGTATCGCGGAGATCGAGGTGAATGAGGGATATCTGGAGGAATATCTCGCAGCGGCACATAATGTAGGTACGAAGTCCATTGAAAGTGAAAAGGGTGTGATCTGTATCTTCCCGATGCAGGTTAAGGATGCGCCGAACACCATCCGCATCTTGGAAATCTATCGCGACGAAGAGGCGTATCAATCCCATCTCCTGACTCCGCATTTCCTCGAATACAAACAAGGCACGCTGCACATGGTTAAGTCGCTACAACTAGTAGCCACCGAACCGCTTGCGCCGGAGGCTATGCCGCTGATCTTCAAGAAATATTAATATCAAACAGAATACATTATGAACGTATTGATTCTTCAGGCTTCACCGAGAGCACATGGTAACACCGCTTGGATGGCGGAGGAGTACAAGAACGCAACCGAGGCTGCAGGTCATAACGTGACACTCGTGAATGTGGCGCACAAACATATCGCAGGCTGTCTGGCGTGCGAGTACTGCCACGGCAAGGGCAACGGCGCGTGCATTCAGAAAGACGACATGCAGGAGCTCTATCCGCTGATGGCAGAGGCAGAAGTGCTGGTTTTGGCTGCTCCGATCTATTATTTCACGCTCTGCGCGCAGATTCAGGCGCCTATTCAGCGAATGTACTGCGTTAACGCGCCGGCTAAAGTAAAGAAGATGGCGTTGCTCTGTTCGTCTTATTCGCCGGGCGTCTATGATGGCGCAACGGCTGAGTTCCGCGACATCTGCAACTACTGGCATGCTGAGAATATGGGCATTGTAACCGCCAAGATCGATGAGCAGAAAACCGCTGCCACGAAGCAAAAGATTGTTGAGTTGGTAGCGAAGCTATGAGGAAAATGATGACCCTTGCTTTGGCTGTATTGCTGATTGCATGCAGTTCAAAGCAACAGACAGAAACAAAAGATATGAACCAACTTTCATTTACAACGGAGCAGGCGGCATGGATGAGTGCTATCGCTTGCGATGAGGCTGAGGGCGATTTGGTGGCATTGGAGTCGGCTATTCATAATGGATTAGAGGCGGAGTTGACGGTAAGTCAGATCAAGGAAGCACTCTCGCAACTATATGCTTATACGGGTTTTCCGCGTAGTCTGAATGCGTTGGGCGTGTTACAGCGTGTTACTGGAGATAGACAGGCGAAAGGCGTGAAAGTTATTATGGGCGAGGATGCAAGTCCGCTTGGCGATGACTACGATGCGCTCAAAGAAGGTACGCGCGTGCAGACGCAGTTGGTGGGAAAGGCTTTTGAGTATGCGTTCGCGCCAGCGACGGATTATTACCTGAAGGCGCATTTGTTCGGAGATATTTTTGCTCGTGATAACTTGACTTATGCCGACCGTGAGTTGGTGACCGTATCTGCGTTGAGTGGTTTGGAAGGCGTAGAGCCGCAACTCAAAGCACACATTGCCGGAGCACGCAATATGGGTGTGAGCGAAGAGCAGTTACAAGGCATCGTAGTTGCCCTCGCGGCAAATGGTCTTTTGTCCGAAGCAGGCCGCCTGGCAGGATTGCTTGAAACGGAGTGGCCGCAAGGCAAATCGAATGATGCTTACGCGCAGTATTTCGTGGGACAGAGTTTTCTGCAACCGTATTTCGGCGGTGTGGCGAATGTGACGTTCGAACCGCGTTGCCGCAATAACTGGCATGTTCACCACGGAGCGGTTCAAGTGCTGATCTGCGTGAGCGGCAAGGGTTGGTATCAGGAATGGAACAAACCCGCAGTTCCGCTTATTCCAGGAACCGTGATTGCTATTCCTGAAGGCATCAAACACTGGCATGGAGCCGCGGCGGACTCGTGGATGCAGCATTTGGCGATTCATACCCAAGAGCAACCGGGCGCCACAAACGAATGGCTCGAACCCGTTAGCGATGAACAATATAATTCCGTACAATAATGAGAAAGTTTTTAACCCTTATGCTCGCGGCACTTACGTTCGCTGCTTGCAACAAACCCAATGACAAAATGAAGAATTGTGATAACACATGGGACAAAGTATTCCCGCTTAGTGAGAAAGTAAATCATAAGAAGGTATCCTTCGAGGCCCAATACGGCTTCACGTTAGTGGCTGATCTATACACGCCGAAAGGCATGACTCCCGCCCTTGAGGGGAGGGCCGAGGAGGGGTTATTCCCTGCGATTGCCGTCAGTGGTCCTTTTGGCGCAACGAAAGAGCAGAGTTCGGGGCTGTATGCGATGAAGATGGCGGAACGTGGTTTTATCACCCTTGCTTTTGACCCTTCCTTCACCGGCGAGAGTTCGGGCGAACCGAGACGCACGGCTTCGCCGGACATCAATACCGAGGATTTCATGGCGGCGGTGGATTACCTTTCTAAACTGCCCGAAGTGGACGCAAACCGCATCGGTATTATTGGTATCTGCGGATGGGGAGGTATTGCCCTCAATGCGGCGGCA
>JAILDU010000052.1 GCA_024689005.1 Paludibacteraceae bacterium | reverse complement strand
TGTTTCCGTCTTTTTCTTTCAGTTTGACTTGTTCCCACAGGTGGCACACGTCCTCTGCGTTCTGTGCGGCCGCTTCTCCATACACATGCGGATGGCGGAAAATCAGCTTGTCGCATATACGATTGCACACATCCGCTATGTCAAAATCTTGGGATTCGCTTCCCATCTTAGCATAGAAAACAACGTGTAGCAGTACGTCGCCCAGCTCTTTGCTTATCTCCATCATATCGTGGCGACTGATAGCGTTGGCCAGTTCGAAAACTTCTTCTATGGTGTTCTGTCGCAGACTATCGAAGGTCTGCTTTCTATCCCAGGGACATTTCTCTCGTAGATCATCCATCACATCCAGCAATCTGCTGAATGCTGCTAATTTCTCTTCTTTGGTATGCATATAGTCTGCTATATTACTGTTTGTTGTCATAATTATGTAAAGTCAATCGTCCGTGGTTGTCCAACTTGGCATATGTCCATTGTTTGAAACTGTCGCCTAAGATCACTACGCGGCTGTTATGGGTAATCTGCAAGTCCAGTTCTATATGCCTGTGGCCGAAGATATAGTAGTCGCGATGGATGCCTCGTTGTTCCTGCTCTTTGGCAAACAGAACCAATTCTTCTTGATCTTCACCCTTGTATGGACACGGATTGGCTATCTCTTTTAGTCTGCTTCGTTTGGCCCATGTGTAGCCGATCTTATTGCCCATAGCCGGCGGAAGGCAACGGAAACAGAATTGTAGGAACGGACTGCGGAATATATTGCGTAAACGTATAAATCGTTTGATTTTCCTCACTACCGGTTTCGGATAGAGGGTCTCCCAATTGCTTGGCAGCACTCCGTCTCCATGACTCAGGTGTAGAGATTTTCCATATCGACTGATGTCGCAAGCATTGTAGTGAATCTGGCAACCGCTCATTTGTTCTATGCCGCCGTACGTCCACAGGTCGTGATTGCCTGTGAAGAAATGTACATGTATTCCTTTCTTTGTCAGTTTGCGTAACTCCTTGAAGAACGGCGAGAACTGATGCTTCGCTTTGTCATGAGTGTAATATTCCATCCAGAAGTCGAACATGTCGCCGAGCATGTATATCGACACGGCGTCCTTACTCATTTCTTCCAATAGTTCAATGAGTCTCTTCTGGTGAGCCCAACCTCTCTCAATGGCCAAACTGCCTAAGTGTGCATCGCTTAAAAAATAGATCATTATTTCAATTATCGGTTACATCTACATTATAGGAATCCCAGTTCCAACTTAGCTTCCTCCGACATCATATCTTTGGACCACTCCGGCTCAAAGACAATGTTCACGTTCACATCCTTCACTCCTTCTACACTTCCCACTTTCTGACGTATATCCTCTACGATAAAGTCTCCTGCCGGGCACGAAGGAGCTGTCAGCGTCATCGTGATGTCGCATGTCCCGTCGTCCTTCATGTCTATGCTGTAGATCAATCCTAAGTCATACACATTCACCGGTATCTCCGGGTCGAAGACGGTCTTCAACATCCGTAGAATGGCTTCTTCTTTTTCCAAAAACTCATTCATAATAGTTTGTTCCGGCAATTACATTCGTTCCGGCATCTCTATTCCCAGGAGCGACATCGCGCTACGCAATACTTTTGCTACGTTCTTCGCCAGCAGCAGACGCAATGCACGTTTCTGCTCATCTTGTTCGTTCAGAATACTCAGATCGTGATAGAACGAGTTGAAATCGCAAGCCAACGAATAGGCGTAGTTGCATATCACGGCCGGAGAGAACTCGTCACCTGCCGTACGTACCATCTGCGGATACTCGCCCAAACGCTGAATCAGACCGAGCTCTTTCGGGTCTAATCCCGTCACCTGTAACCCGTCACCCGTCACCTCTCCTTCTGCTTTGCGTAGCACGCTCTTTATGCGCGCGTACGTGTATTGTATAAAAGGTCCTGTGTTGCCGTTGAAGTCAATCGACTCGGCCGGATTGAAGAGCATGTTCTTGCGAGGATCCACTTTCAGGATGAAGTATTTCAATGCGCCCAGACCCACTTTGCGAGCAATCTCATTGGCCTCTTCCTCCGAAAAACCTTTGCTCTCGCCATTAGCCATTCGTCCGTTAGCCAACTCTTTGGCGTCTTCTACCATCTTGTCCATCAGGTCGTCGGCATCCACCACGGTTCCTTCGCGGCTCTTCATCTTGCCGTTGGGCAGTTCTACCATTCCGTAACTGAAGTGAACCAACTCTTTGCCGAATGGAAAACCGAGACGGTCGAGTAGGATAGAGAGCACCTTGAAGTGGTACTCCTGCTCGTTGCCCACCACATAAACCATCTTGTCTATTGGGTAATCCTGAAAACGCAGTTTGGCCGTTCCTATGTCCTGTGTCATATAGACCGAAGTGCCGTCCGAGCGGAGCAGCAGTTTCTCATCCAGTCCGTCTTTGGTCAGGTCTGCCCATACTGAACCGTCTTCACGGCGATAGAACTGTCCGCTTTCCAGACCTTTCTCTACCTCAGATTTTCCTTCCAGGTACGTATTCGATTCGTAGTATATCTTGTCAAACGAAACGCCCATGCGCTTGTACGTCTCATCGAAACCGGCATATACCCATTCGTTCATCTTGGCCCACAGACCGCGTATCTCCGGATCATTGGCTTCCCACTTGCGCAACATCTCTTGTGCCTCCAGCATCAGCGGTGCCTCTTTTTTGGCGGTCTCCTCATCGTACTTCTCGCCATTAGCCATTCGTCCGTTCGCCATTAGATCGGCTATCTGTGCTTTGTATTCCTTGTCAAAACGCACATAGTAGTCGCCTATCAGGTGGTCGCCTTTCTTACCGCTGCTCTCCGGTGTCTCGCCGTTACCGAACTTCAGCCAGGCTAACATCGATTTGCAGATATGTATGCCGCGGTCGTTCACTATATTGGTCTTGACTACCTTCCATCCGTTGGCCTCCTGGATCTGCGCAATCGAGTATCCGAGCAGGTTGTTGCGAACGTGACCCAGGTGCAAAGGCTTGTTGGTATTCGGCGAACTGTACTCTACCATCATCAGTTGATGGCGGTCGGCTTGCTTGCCATAGTTGTCCTCCTTGTCAATCGCTTGCAATTGTTCTACCCAAAATCCATCCGAGATACTTAGGTTCAAGAAACCCTGCACGGCATTATATGCTGCTATCAACTCCGAATGCTCTGTCTTCAATCGCTCACCTATCTCTGCTGCCACTTGGGCAGGTGCTTTGCGGGCTGCCTTAACAAACGGGAATGCCACCAGCGTGATGTTTCCTTCAAATTCCGGACGCGTCTTCTGTAATTGAATCTGTGCGTCTTCGATGTCTATGCCATAGAGTGACTTTACTGCCTCTTTGGCCAATTGTGATATAGTATTTTCGAGTGTCATAATTTCGTGTTATATTGTGCTACTATGCTGTCAAAAACTGTCATGTACTTTTCTGCCACCGGCTCTACGGGCGGACTTTCTACCTTGAGAGGATCCACCGGCGAGCCGCCTTTCCATACGCGAAAATCCAAGTGGGGACCTGTCGCCGCTCCCGTTGCACCCACATATCCGATCACTTGGCCTTGACTCACATGCTGACCGATAGATATGTTGTTGCCGTATCTGCTCAGGTGGAGATAAGCGGTCGTGTATGTGCTGTTGTGGCGAATCTTCACCATGTTACCGGCCTGACCTTTGTAGCCTTTCTCTATCACGGTGCCATCGCCTATGGATACTACCGGAGTGCCCGTTGGAGCCGCATAATCAACACCGGTATGCGGACGCACTATCTTAAATACCGGATGTTTGCGGGCGTACGAGAAATGCGAAGATATGCGCTTGTAGTTGAGAGGGGCTTTCAGAAATGCCTTGCGCAGACTCTGACCCTTCTCGTCAAAATATCCTCTGCACAACACATCGCCGCTCACGCTGTCTGTCAGGTCGAACCAATAGGCTTGTTGCCATTTGCCGCCGTGGTAGAAATGGCACGCGTAGATACGACCTATACCGATGCGAGCGCTGTCCACATACTGCTCGTCATAGCACACCCGAATCGAATCGCCTTGCTGCAAGGCAAAAAAATCTATCGTCCATGCATATATCTCGCTCAGTTCAAGTGCCAACTCTACAGGCAGGTCGTTGCTGATCATTGCGTTCCACAGACTCGACTCAATCACGGCCTCTGCGCTACGTTCCTCTATCACCAGCGGCTTCTCCTGATATTCCACATGCGGCGTGTCTGTCAGGTGCAAAATGGTGGCGTGACGTCTGTCTTGTTGGTATATCCAATAGCGTAACGTATCTGCCGTTGCTCCGCTGTATAATGCGTAATATGTCTTTCCCGCACGTATACTGCGTACGTCCAGTTGATCGGCAGGCAATATGCTTACGCGGTTGATCTGTTGTGGCGTGGCTCCCAGGTCGCGCAATATGCCGCCTAAGGTCTGACCATCGCGCACCGTAAACGTGTCTATGCGAAACGAATCAACAGGCAGACCGAATTCATAACGGACCACCTGTTCTTCCTTCTCCTCTTCTGTCGTTTGACTGTTACATGCCGCCAAACCCAGGATACAAACTATTGTAAATAATATGTATTTCCTTTTCGTCATTCGTCCATTCACCCATTCGCCATTAATAGACCTTCGTCCCTTCGCCTTTCGCCATCCCCCCCTTATCGAGGGGGCCGGGGGGTGTCTCTTCGCCCATTCGCCATTACAACGCCGGATATTTTCTGAACCAACTGCTCAACTTCAGTCTTACTACGCCCAGCAGCGCTTCCGAGAAGATACCGCCACTCATCTTACTGGTTCCCAATACGCGGTTGACAAAGATGATAGGCACTTCTATGATCTTCGCACCGCACTTGTGCGCCGTAAACTTCATCTCTATCTGGAAGGCATAACCCTTGAAGCGAATCTTGTCCAACTCAATCGTCTCCAGCGTGTGGCGCTTGTAGCAGACGAAGCCCGCTGTCGTGTCGTGGATATTCACTCCCAGCACAAAACGCACATACTTGCTGGCAAAATAACTCATCAGCACGCGTCCCATCGGCCAGTTCACAACATTCACTCCGGTCACGTAGCGGCTTCCGATAGCCAAGTCAGCTCCTTGGTTGGCGCAAGCGTCATACAGCTTAAGCAGGTCCTGAGGATTATGGCTGAAGTCCGCGTCCATCTCAAAGATATAGTCCGCCTTGTGCTCTATGGCCCATTTGAAACCGGCTATATAGGCGGTCCCCAGTCCCTGTTTGCCCGAACGCTCTACCAGGTGAACACGACCTTTGTAGCGATCGGCCATCAGACCTTTCACTATCGTTGCGGTTCCATCCGGCGAACCATCGTCTATCACAAGTACATTGAACTCAAGAGGCAACTCCATTACGGCTTTGATGATCGCCTCAATGTTTTCCTTCTCGTTGTAAGTCGGGATGATTACAAGTCTTTCCATAATTCTCTATCGTCAATTCTCTATTATCTTATCATTCAAATCGTACACCGGACCCGCCGTCGTGCGGTCCAGCACTTTTAGAAACACGTCCTTGCCCGGCTGAATACCTATATTCTCCAAGTGCTCCGATACGGTGTCAAAAGCCACAGCCGGATCGTTGTTCTCCAGCGACAGGTGGCACAACCATATATTGCGCAAGCCCTCATGCCAGTTACGCGCTATCATCTCGCCGCACGTGTCATTGCTCTGGTGGCCGCGTGGACTCAGTATGCGCTGCTTCAGATAGGTCGGATACGGACCATTCAGCAACATGTGCTCGTCGTGATTGGCTTCTATCACCAGGTGGTTGGCTGTACGTATATATTTCTCCATCTCATCACTCGTACTGCCGCAGTCGGTGATGATAACAAAGCGCTGATCCTTGAAGTCTATCACATAACCCAAACAATCTGTCGAGTCATGTTCTACATGGAAGGTGTTTATCCGCATACCGAATAGTTCCCATTCCTGACCTCTGTCGAAATAACGACGGCTTGTACGCAGCTTCTCGCGCACACCGTAATTGCGGTCTATGCCTTCGTGTATCTCGGCTGTCGTGTAGATGGGTAACTTCACACGCTCACCCAGCGTACCCACGGCACGTATATGATCAGCATGGTCATGCGTCACCAATACGCCCATGATATTCTTGAAGTCCAATCCCATCTCCCGCAGACATTTCTGGATCTGACGCGCAGAAATGCCCGCATCTATCAGTATTCCCTGACGACGCGTGCCAAGATAGTAGCAATTGCCGCTACTACCACTCGCAAAACTTCTAAATATGAGTCCGTCTTCTGCCATTTTCCAAAAATCGGCCGCAAAGGTACAAAAAAAAAATGACATACGCAAGCGCGCGCGCATTTTTCATAATTTTTTAGGATGTCATGACTTTATTTGTTTATGTCTTTGAGTGCTTTATGCTCGTAAGAGTTGCGGGCTTTGGTGTATTTTTCTATAGTTCATGCATAATCTGTCAACTAAAAAAAAGAAAGGACCGCCACTGCGGTCCTTGTACCGGGTACGATAGTTTAAACACCTTACATTACTTATGCACCCTAATGCTATTACAGTTAAGTTAAAGTTTGGGTTTTGTTGTCTGATTGCGGTGCAAAAGTACTACATTTTTTTCGTCCGTGCAAGAGTTGTTCTTGACTTTTTACGCAAAGTTGAATATTTTTTATGTTTTTTGACGGAGAGTTTTTTCTTTTGACGAATTGTATTATTTTTTTACGAATAGTGACGCACAATTTCTTTCGATTCTATCGTTACTTTGGTACTTCATACCTTCATTCCTTAACTCCTGTAACCCGTCACCTGTAACCTGTAACCCGTCACCTGTAACCTGTAACCTGTAACCCGTCACCCATCCCCCCCTTATCGAGGGGGTCGGGGGGTGTCCGTTCACCCGTTCACCCGTTCATCCTTTCATCCGTTCATCCGTTCATCTTTTCCCTAATTTTCGATAATTTTTGACTCTCTAAAAATATCAATCTTTTTTTTGGATCTTTTTGGGTGATTTTGGACCCGGAGCGTCCTTCCTTTGAATTGGAAGGAGCGGCCTCCGCCTAGAAAGGTAATTGTCTCTAATTGTTGCACCGCATGGCTATTTTTCCTAATTTTTGATAATTTTCGACTCTCTATCACTACCAATTCTGTCCACAACTAACAAAAAGAAAGGACCGCCGCTGCGGTCCTTGTACCGGGTACGATAGTTTAAACACCTTACATTACTTAATGCACCCTAATGCTATTACAATCAAGTTAAAGTTTAGGTTTTGTTGTCTGATTGCGCTGCAAAGGTAATACAAAAAAATCGCGTACGCAATAGTTGTACGCGACTTTTTACGTATAGTTGAGCATTTTTTGACGTTTTTGACGGATTGTTTTGCTTTTTTACGAATTGTTGACCTGATTGCTCCAATCACGCGGCGACATTCCCATCTCTCGTGCAAAATTTCGTGCAAAAACAGTCGGGGATGAAAAACCGCATTTATCCGACACTTCCTGTATCTTCATCTCCGGATACTCCCGCATAAGGCGTTTGGCCTCCTCTACGCGGTAATTATTCACAAACTGATAGAAATTACAATCATACTCCGTATTGATCAATTGCGACAGATACGTTCTGTTCAGCGGCAATATCTGACGCAAATCCAGTAACTGGAAGTCCGGCATCAGATATGGCTTCTCATTCTCCATCCATGCATCCAGTTTCGCGCGGTATACAGAACTGGACAGCGTCGGCTTCTCTCCCTCTTCTGCCTTCTCTTCTGCTGTCATATCTGCGCAGACTTGCTCTCCTTCCGGTGCATTACTGCGTATCAGCTTCCATGGATCAGGACGGAATAGTATATGCTCTGTGCTATAGGTCAACATGAACAGCAAAAACAATTGCTGTGTGATACCGCGCGTGGGCTCGTGCGATGCGCATATATAATAGTAGCTCCCGCCGGCTATGATCAGCATCACCAGATAACGCACTATCCATTGTGCATCTGTCTCGTCCAACGATGAGTAGTTCTCTTCGCACCATTGACGGTATTTGTGCAGATGTATGCCCAAGATGATTCCTAAACATGCCGGATATAATCCCAATAGCAAACGAAAATCATACGGCAAGTAATAATCCATTACTCCCAATATGACCAGCGGACTCAACTGAGTTATTGTACGCGGCCAGTTTAGCCATCCCGGGCGAATAGCCTCCGTCGGATAGATAAAAAGCAACCACCCGAAAAAACAGGAAACCACCATAGATACGCTGTTCAATGCTTTTGTGCCTACATGAAATATTGGAGAACCGTAACCTACTGTTGTCCAGGCCAAGAATAACTCCATGATGCCCCATACTACAAGCATGTTTGCCCACCATCTGCGCAGACGAATACCCTCACTATGAAGGTAATTCAACCATGCTCCGAAAAAGCACACGGTCGCAAAACTGACGCATATAGCCGGTGTAACAAATGACTCAAAAATGTCAATAGGAATAAGCCGAGCCAACCATTGGCTCAACATCACTAGTACAATTAGAAAGAATCCAAAGAATAACTCCGATTTGTAATCATACCATAAATGTCTGAGGTATAAGTTCAGAGTAGCCATAACAAATAAGGTGTTTATAGGGTTGCAATCATCAAAAAACGGCTGCAAAGATACACTAAAAAAATAATATATGCAAGAAAAAAATGCTTTTTCCTGCAATTTTTTTGCGCCTGCATGCACTTTTTTCATATCTTCTTTGGATAAATAGCACATTTTATGTTCATTCGTTCACCCGTTCACTCGTTCATCCTTTAATTCCTTAACTCCTGTAACCCGTCACCCATCCCCCCCCCCCTTATCGAGGGGGCCGGGGGGTGTCCTTTCGTTCATTCCTTCATTCGTTCTTGTATGTCCGTTTCCCCGCATTCTATGTGGGAATAAGCGTTCATTATCCGAGATACTATCTCGGCCTTCTTTCTTCTTTTCCGGGCGGATCGAATCCGCCGCCCAACTTTCGTCCTTTCTCCCATTACCCAACCT
>JAILDU010000033.1 GCA_024689005.1 Paludibacteraceae bacterium | reverse complement strand
CAATGCGTCTGCTCTCGCCAAGGGCGGCAGTCCTGTCTCGATGGACGGACTGGATGCATTGGAGAAGGAATGGATGGAGAGCATTGATTTTCTGCGTCAGTTCCGCTTCATCGACAGTGAGCACTTTGTCAACAAGTGTTTGGCTGACAACAAGTCTATCCTGTGCGAGGGAGCGCAAGGCTCGCTGTTGGACGTAGATTTCGGATCTTATCCGTTTGTTACTTCCAGCAACACCGTTTGTGCGGGCGCTTGTACGGGTCTGGGTCTGGCGCCAAGCCGCATAGGTGAGGTGTACGGAATATTCAAGGCCTATTGCACACGCGTTGGTGCCGGTCCGTTCCCAACCGAATTGTTTGACGAGACCGGTAGTCAGATTCGTGCCATCGGTCATGAGTACGGCGCAGTTACCGGCCGTGAGCGTCGCTGCGGATGGATTGACCTGGTAGCGCTGCGTTATACCATCATGCTCAACGGCGTAACTCAACTGCTGATGATGAAGTCTGACGTGCTGGATACATTCCCGGTCATCAAGGCTTGTACGGCATATAAGGTTAACGGCGAGTTGACACGTGATTTCCCATTCTCTATTGACAAGAATGTGGAGCCGGTATATGAGGAGTTCCCGGGTTGGCAGACCGACCTGACCCACTGCACCAAAGAAGCAGATCTGCCACAGGCATTTATTAACTACGTCAATTTCTTGGAGCGCGAACTGGCTACGCCGATTAAGATTATTTCGGTAGGTCCGGATCGCGAAGCAACTATATGGAGATAATGAAAAAAGCAATTTTAAGGTTTAGTGACGGCACTACCTTCGAGGGCTATAGTTTCGGTGCTGATGTCCCGGTAAGCGGAGAGGTGGTTTTCAATACGGCGATGATGGGTTATCCCGAGTCGCTCACTGATCCGAGTTATGCGGGCCAGTTGATGACGCTGACCTATCCGTTGGTGGGTAACTACGGCGTGCCGGAGTTCTCTTTCCGCCCGGACGGACTGGCTACCTTCATGGAGTCGGACCGTATCTATGCACGCGCTATCATCTGTAGCGAATATAGCGGAGAGTACAGCCACTGGAACGGACATGAAACCTTGGCCGAGTGGTTGAAGCGCGAGAAGGTACCGGGCATTACCGGTATTGATACACGTGCGCTGACAATGCTTCTGCGCGAGAACGGAGTGATGATGGGCTCTATTGAGATAGAGGGATGCCCTTCCGCACCCGAATCGCAGTACGAGGATGTCAACTTTGTGGCGCAAGTATCGTGCAAGGAAGTGATTCGTTACAACGAGGGTAAGCCTAAAAAAGTAATCTTGGTGGACTGCGGTGTCAAGCACAATATCATTCGCTGCCTGATCAATCGTGACGTGGAAGTGATACGTGTGCCGTGGGACTATGATTTCAATACCATCGAGGCAGACGGACTCTTCCTGTCCAACGGACCGGGTAACCCGGATACATGTCAGGTGCTGGTAGATCACATCAAGACCTATATGAAACAGCATAAACCCATTGCGGGAATTTGTATGGGTAACCAATTGTTGGGTAAAGCCGCTGGGGCGACTATCTACAAACTCCCTTACGGTCACCGCTCGCACAACCAACCGGTACGCATGGTGGGTACCGACCGTTGCTTCATCACCTCGCAGAACCACGGCTATGCTGTAGATACATCCACTCTGTCCAAGGAGTGGGAACCGCTGTTCGTCAATATGAACGATGGTTCCAACGAAGGTATACGCCATATATCGGAACCGTGGTTCTCTGCGCAGTTCCATCCGGAGGCATGCTCAGGACCGGTTGATACGGAGTTCCTGTTCGACGATTTCGTCAAACTTCTCTAATAGTACAGAATCTATCTTTTAGACATGAAATTAGAAAATATTCACAAAGTATTAGTTCTCGGCTCAGGCGCTCTCAAGATCGGTGAGGCCGGCGAGTTCGATTATTCGGGTTCACAAGCACTCAAAGCTCTGCGCGAAGAGGGAGTGGAGACCGTGTTGATCAATCCTAACATCGCAACGGTTCAGACTTCGGAGGGTGTGGCTGATCACATCTATTTCCTGCCGGTCACTCCTTATTTCGTCGAGCGACTGATCGAGAAAGAGCGTCCGGACGGTATTCTGCTCTCGTTCGGCGGTCAGACTGCTCTCAACTGCGGTGTGGCTCTCTATCGCTCGGGTGTATTGGAGAAGTACAATGTACAGGTATTGGGTACTCCGGTCGAGACTATCATTAATACTGAAGATCGTGAACTCTTCGTGCGTCAGTTGGACCAAATCAATGTCAAGACGATTAAGTCGGAGGCATGCGAGACTATCGAGGATGCGCGTCGTGCGGCTAGCGAATTGGGCTATCCGGTTATTATCCGCGCTGCGTACGCTTTGGGAGGACTCGGTTCTGGTTTCTGCGACAACGAAGACGAACTCAATACCATGGTGGAGAAGGCATTCTCTTTCTCTCCTCAAGTGCTGGTAGAGAAGTCGCTAAAGGGATGGAAAGAGATTGAATACGAAGTAGTGCGTGACCGATATGACAATTGTATCACGGTCTGCAACATGGAAAACTTCGACCCGCTTGGTATCCATACAGGTGAGTCCATCGTGATTGCTCCTTCTCAGACATTGACTAACTCCGAATATCACAAACTGCGTGCATTGGCTATCCGTATCATCCGCCATTTGGGTATAGTAGGTGAGTGCAACGTGCAGTACGCTTTCGATCCCGAGTCTGAGGACTATCGCGTCATTGAAGTGAATGCGCGTTTGAGCCGCTCGTCAGCTTTAGCATCCAAGGCGACAGGGTATCCGTTAGCTTTTGTAGCTGCAAAATTGGGTATGGGTTACGGCTTGTTTGAGTTGTCCAACTCGGTTACCAAGTCAACCTCTGCTTTCTTCGAACCTGCGTTAGACTATGTAGTATGTAAGATTCCTCGTTGGGACTTAGGTAAGTTCCGTGGCGTCAATCGCGAGTTAGGCAGTTCGATGAAGTCTGTAGGCGAGGTGATGGCTATCGGACGTACGTTCGAAGATGCTATTCAGAAGGGCTTGCGAATGATTGGTCAAGGCATGCACGGCTTCACAGAGAATAAAGAGCTGCATGTAGATGATTTGGACGCAGCACTCAAAGCACCAACCGACAAACGTATATTCGCTATTGCACAAGCGATGTACGAGGGCTATAGCGTAGAGCGCATTCACGAACTGACCAAGATAGACAATTGGTTCCTCCAACGTCTTGAGCATATTATCCAAATAGATACCGAACTCAAGCATCTGGGCGACCTGCAGAAGTTAGATAAGCATCTCCTTCTGCGCGCAAAGCAACTTGGTTTCTCTGACTTCCAGATAGCACGTGCCTTGGGATTGGGCAAAGAGATGACTATGGATCAAGCCGTGTTGAAGATGCGTGCTTATCGTAAGCAATTAGGCATCCTGCCTGTTGTCAAACAGATAGATACTCTGGCGGGTGAATTCCCTGCACAGACCAATTATCTGTATCTGACCTATAGTGGCATTAAAAACGATGTACACTATCTGGGAGACCAAAAGTCTATTGTCGTACTCGGTTCGGGTGCCTATCGTATCGGTTCGTCAGTTGAGTTCGACTGGTGTGGCGTGCAAGCGCTGCATACCATTCGCAACAATGGATTCCGTTCGGTCATGATTAACTATAACCCGGAGACCGTGTCCACCGACTATGATATGTGCGACCGCCTCTATTTCGACGAACTGACATTCGAACGTGTGATGGATATCATCGAACTGGAGAATCCACATGGTGTGATTGTCTCCACCGGTGGCCAGATACCGAACAACCTGGCTATGAAACTCGATGCACAACGTGTGCCCATCTTAGGTACAACGGCCAAGTCGATAGATAATGCCGAAGACCGCGATAAGTTCTCCGCTATGCTGGATCGTATCGGTGTAGATCAACCGGAGTGGAGTGCACTGACATCCATGGAGGATGTAGAGAAATTTGTCGGGCGTGTGGGCTATCCGGTTTTGGTACGTCCTTCGTACGTGCTGTCCGGTGCCGCCATGAACGTGTGCTCCAACGAAGAACAACTACATAAGTTCCTGGAGTTAGCAGCCAATGTGTCCAAAGAACATCCGGTGGTTATCTCCAAGTTCATGACCAATACCAAGGAGGTGGAAATGGATGCCGTGGCTCGCAATGGCGAGATCATTGCTTACGCAATCTCAGAGCACGTTGAGTTTGCAGGTGTTCACTCGGGAGACGCCACTATCATGTTCCCTGCTCAAAAACTCTATATCGAGACCGTGCGTCGTATCAAGCGTATATCCGGCCAGATAGCACGCGAACTGAATATCTCCGGTCCGTTCAACATCCAGTATTTGGCTCGCGAGAATGAGATTAAGGTGATAGAATGTAACCTCCGTGCATCGCGTTCGTTCCCATTCGTCAGCAAGGTGCTCAAGATCAACCTCATCGATATTGCAACCCGTATCATGTTGGGCTTGCCGGTTGAACGTCCGCACAAGTCGCTCTTCGACTTCGACTACGTGGGAGTGAAGGCTTCACAGTTCTCCTTCAACCGATTGCAAAATGCCGACCCGATATTGGGCGTAGATATGGCATCTACCGGAGAGGTTGGATGTCTTGGACAAGACGCCAACTCGGCGTTGCTCAAAGCGATGTTGTCGGTTGGTATGCGTATTCCTAAGAAGAATATCCTATTCGCGATCGGTGGGCCGAAACAGCGTGCGCACATGCTGGATACAATCAAGCGTTTGGTAGAGCGCGGATTCACTATCTATGCAACGGGTGGTACCAGTGAGTTCCTCAACGGATTGGGCGTGCCTAATGTACGTGTCTATAAAAACGAGCATATCGACGAGAATGGTCAGCTCAAACAACCTATTGTGTCCGACCTGATGCACAAGAAAGAGATAGACCTCTTTGTCGGTATTCCTGTGGACACGCTGGCTGATTCGGTTCACGACAGTTACTACAGAATGCGCCGTACAGCAGTTGATCTGAATATTCCGTTGATTACCAACGCACGCTTAGCAGAGGCGTTCATCAACGCCTTCCTCGATGTGCCTTTGGATAGCTTGGCTATCAAGGCATGGGATGAATATAAATAAACAACGTATCATTATAAAGTGTAAGGTATGAATGCTTTAACAACAACCAAATTCTCTTTCCCCGGTCAGACCGATGTCTATCATGGCAAGGTGCGTGACGTCTATTTCATTGGCGACAATCTGCTGTGCATGGTAGCCACTGACCGTATTTCCGCCTTTGATGTTATTCTGCCCGAAGGTATTCCTTACAAGGGACAGATACTCAACCAGATTGCGGCAAAGTTTTTGAATGCCACTCGCGACATTGTCCCTAACTGGTTACTGGCAACTCCAGATCCGATGGTGTCGGTTGGTTATCGTTGTCAGGGTTATCCGGTAGAGATGATTGTGCGCGGTTATCTGTGCGGTTCGGCTTGGCGTGCTTATAAGTCCGGTGTACGCGAGATATGCGGTGTCAAATTGCCGGATGGTATGCGTGAGAACGAGAAGTTCCCGACTCCTATCATCACTCCTACCACCAAGGCAGAGATAGGAACTCACGATGAGGATATCTCCCGTGAGGAAATCCTGGCACGCGGCCTGGTTCCGGAGAAGGAGTACAAGCAGATAGAGCAATATGCACTCGCGTTGTTTGCACGTGGACAGAAGATAGCCAACCAGCATGGTCTTATCCTCGTTGACACCAAGTATGAATTCGGTCAGTATGATGGTCAGGTAATGTTGATGGACGAGGTGCACACACCAGACTCCAGCCGTTATTTCTACGCCGAAGGCTATGCAGAGCGTTTTGCTGCAGGCGAGCCGCAACGTCAGTTGTCCAAAGAGTTTGTGCGCGAATGGCTCATGAGTAACGGTTTCCAAGGTAAAGAGGGACAACAGGTGCCGGAGATGACTCCGACCATCGTCAAGGATATTACCGACCGATATATAGAGCTCTTTGAGGGCATAACCGGCGATAAGTTCGTTCAAGAGGACACAGCCAACTTGGCTTCACGTATTGAGAACAATATCACTTCGTATCTCAAAACTCTCTAATCTATGGCAGGCTTTTTCGGCTCAATCAGTACAAGTCCTTGTATCACGGATGTCTTCTACGGCACAGACTACCATTCGCATCTGGGTACACGGCGCGGAGGTATAGCCACTTATGACCCCGAGACAGGCAATTTTCGTCGCGTCATTCACTCAATCTCGCAGGCCTCGTTCCGCAGTAAGATGGAGGACGAACTGCCTAAGTTCTTGGGCAACGCGGGCATAGGTATCATTTCCGATACAGACGCTCAACCGCTGCTCTTCAACTCGCATCTCGGACGGTTTGCTCTCTCTACGGTGGGTAAAATAGCCAATCTGGATGAACTAGCAAACGAGGCACTGGAGCACAATATGCACCTCTCGGAGTTCTCTTCCGGCAAGGTCAATCCGACCGAATTGGTTGGCTTGATGATTATCCAGAAGCAGTCGCTGGCAGAGGGAATCCGCTATGCGCAACAGAAGATCAAAGGCTCATTGTCGCTGCTGTTGCTTACCGAGGACGGAATTGTCTGTGCACGTGATGCGTGGGGACGTACACCAATCATCATCGGGCATAAGGACAATACCTATTGCGCTGCCAGCGAATCGTCTTCGTTCATTAATCTGGGCTTTACTACCGTACGCGACTTGGGTCCCGGCGAGATAGTGTGTCTTCACCCGGACCGCATTGAGCAGTTGGCCCAACCGCTGCCAGACCACATGCAGATATGCTCTTTCCTCTGGGTTTACTATGGCTTTCCGACCTCTACCTACGAGGGTCGCAATACCGAAGATGTTCGCAACTATATCGGTTATGCCATGGGCAAAGAGGACGATACGCAGGTGGATTGCTGTTGCGGAGTGCCCGATTCGGGTATCGGCATGGCTATCGGTTACGCCGAGGGTCATAACGTGCCTTATCGCCGCGCAATATCCAAATATACGCCCACATGGCCTCGTTCGTTCATGCCTGCCAATCAGAATATGCGCAACCTGGTGGCCAAGATGAAACTGATACAGAACAACTCTATTCTGCGCGACCGCCGTGTGCTGCTGTGCGATGACTCTATCGTCCGCGGTACGCAACTACGCGATAACACACATTGTTTGCTCGACGGCGGCGCTAAAGAGATACATATGCGCGTGGCTTGTCCTCCACTATTGTACGGCTGCCCGTTCATCAATTTCTCGGAGTCCAAATCGGTGATGGAACTCATCACACGCCGCGTCATTGCTGAACTCGAGGGCGAGGTGGCCGCACTGAACGAGGAACGCGTTCGCGCTTATTCGGTGACCGATTCGCCGGAGTACAAGGCAATGATTGATGTGCTAGCTAAGAAATTTGGCTTGCAATCATTGCGCTTCACCAAACTGGAGACTCTCGTCCGTGCTATCGGTCTGCCGCGCAATCAGATTTGTACACACTGCTTTGACTGCAGTTCATCGCATACATTGGAATAAAAGGATAACAGTGATTTTAATTATTACCCCCTCCAATGAGCAAGGGCGCCGTGAGGCGTCCTTGTGTTTTTCTTGCGAGGAAGCAATGGAGCCTGTAAGTTGTAGCATCTTTACTGCTTCGCGTACTTTTGTACAAAGAACCAGCATAGCCGGCATATCATGCCGGGGATAAAAACAAGACTGCTTAGTTGCCAAGCTTGCAATCGGTTTGTAACGAGCCATAGTAAAAATTTTGATAGTGATACACCGACGAGATACCGACGGGATACCGTGTTTGACATTAAGTTGATGGAGTGCCTCCGGCGTCGGTTGATTTGGGCGATTTCGAAATCAACGACAAAGATAGTGTTGGATTAAAAAATGTGTTCCTACTAAAGTGGAAAATAAACAAATAATATCAAACGATGTGGCAGAAATAGTTGATGGAAAGTTGGTAAAAAAAAGATATTTAGTTATGCAAAATAGAGAAAAGCACACAAAAAGTCAAAAAAAATGTAAAAATATTTGCATATTGATAAAAATTGTATTGCCTTTGCGGCGATTTATTGTAAGTGTGTAACTAAACCTAAACGAAAATGCGTAGAATAATTCTCATATTGCTATGTGTTTCAGCGTACACATACGTGTTACGCGCACAAGAGATTTCGTGTATAGCTCCGGATACCTCTAAAGCTGTGATACTTTTCACGAGTAACGGTGGTACGCTCATTGATTCAGAATTTTCTTTGTCAGAGACGAAGAAAGTGCGTTTTGCGCGTGGTAATCTGATGTACCAGCCGTCCACCAACACCTGGAAGATAGCTGATCGCCAATACGATTTCGTTGGCGGTAATTCTAATAGCGACCCAAAAGGAGAACATGGAACTATTTATGTGAATGGGGTGAAGAGCACGAATAACGTAGCCAATCGTGCCAAATATGCCGGTTGGTTGGATTTGTTTAGTTGGGGGGCAAGCGGCTGGTATGGTGCTTATTACAATGCAGCAGAGGACAGTACGAAGAATGTCAATTGGCGCAACAAGAATAACCCGCAAGGCAAGGTAACTTGTAACCCGTGGGAAGTGGACGGCAGTGCCAACTACAACTTAGGTTGCGATATTCATCAAGGCATGGTAGCCCCGTACGATAGTGCAGATTGGGGTGTGCTGCACAATATTGAGTTAGGCGGAACACCGGAAGCAACCTTCCGCACGCCGACTCTGGAAGAATGGCGCTATCTATTCTACGAGCGCGAGAACGCAGACAAGCTGCTGGCATTGGCCACCATTCGCCTGATAGGCAAGAACGGAGCACCAGATACACTGATTAACGGAGCGTTGCTTTTACCGAATGATTGGGAGGAACGCAAACCGCTTGATTTCCACTTCAAACCATACAGTCAAGGCGGCAATAGATACAGCATGAATGGCGGATACAATGTCTATACTGAGGAAGAGTGGAACTACATGGAGGGCTGCGGAGCTATTTTCCTTCCGGCCTGTGGAGGCGGATCGAACAACAGCAACGCCAACAAGCAGAACCGTTCCGGTTACTATTGGACAGCGACCCTGCACACTGATGGCAAAGTGTACGACATTAACTGGGGACCGTCAGATGCGATAGAATTGAAACCCGGTACACGCAGTTATAGCCGAGCAGTTCGTCTCTGTCAAGACATAGTGGAATAAGAAAAACAACAAACAACAGATATATTTTAGGTGTAAAACGAAAAACCAAACCGAACATGAAAACAAAAGCTTACATCATATTGAGTGTCATGTTCTCCATAATAAGCACTACCGTTAATGCGGAAGTGGTTGTTTGCGGCGAGAAAGAATATACACGCCTGGAGCAACATGGCAACGGCGGATATATAACAGATGACAGTCCGGGCAACGGTTCGACACGCGTGTTGACAGCCCATCCGAAAGCCGGATATCAGTTTGCAGAGTGGGTGGTGTCGGGTGTGCACTACTCGGAGAACCCGTTGACCTTCAATTTTGGCGCCAAGCGTGCCAATGTGTCGCTCTCAGCGTATTTCGTTAAGTCGAACGCGTACGTTGACGGATGGAATGGTGATAATATCTATATCCGCTCCAAGAGTACCGATTTGCACGATGGTTCAGACCAAGGTTACTGTCGCATTTACGCAAACGGCGAGCGCATAGTGGAGGACGAGTCAGCCAACGAGAAGATAGACTTCGGTTACTGGCGTATAGATTGCCGCGAACTGATGCGCAATAACGCACACGCAGGTCAGAAACTACATATCGTTTTCTACGACGATTGTTCGCAAATATCCGGTGTGATAGACACAATAGTACCCACCATCATTTCACGCAATATGCTGGCATCGTCGCTCTCATTTCCGGCAGGAAGCAACGTCAATGTGCTGCCCGGCGTGACGCTGACGATAGACGAGAATACAGCGATAGACGCCGAGTTAGTGATTCACCCCGGTGGCAAGGTAGTGGTGCGTAACGAAGCAGTGCTCACCGTCAACGGATTGTCGATGCAGGGAAATGCCATCAACAAACAATGGGCACAACTGGTGGCCAACGGAGGTATTATCAACCGCAATAACAATATAGTTAATTACGATTATACGTTGGACTGGAACTACTGGTATCCGTTTGCCGTTCCATACGAAGTGGATTGCTCCAAGATACGCAGTCTAGTGCATGGCGGTACCGCATTTTTTACAATCTGGCGTTATAATTCCGCCAAGCGTTCGATGGGCAAGTACGCTTGGGAACTATTTGACGACCTGGCCCCAGGTGCAAAATTGGAGTCGGGCAAAGGTTATATTATCTGGGCTGAGCCGACCAAATGGAACGGCCAATATCAAGATAAACAACCGATAGTGGTTCGCTTCCCGATGAAGGCAGATTTGACACAAGGCGAAGGTCTAAGAACGGCTAAGGTGACCTATGTTGAAGATACCGTATCAGAGGCAGAGCGTAACTGGAACTTGATAGGTAATCCCTGCCTGGCAGATTACAAACCGGCATACAAAGGCGGTGGTATCGGTCAGACACTCGTTCAGTTGGATAACGGCGAGAACGCACATGACATAGCAGACTTAAACTACACCGTCTATTCGGAGAACGGCTTCTTGTCGTACGCCCAAAAGATGACGACCGATGTCACAATACATCCGTTTAACTGCTACTTCATCCAAATAGAGTTTGACGCCGAGGTGGCTTTTGTCAGAAACGACCGTGCGCAACACGCTCCACGCCGTTCTGCTAACATGTATAATGACTCGGATGACGATGGAGATGTCAAGGTGGCTATCACTCTGACGCAAGGTCAGCATACCGACCGCACGACCATGATCTACGGCGACAACTATACGTCTGCATATGATATGAATGCGGATTTGGCCAAGATGTTCGGTTTCACCAGCAAAGAGACCAAGAAAGAATCACCGATGACGCTCTATACTCTGTCGGCAGGTCAGCAGATGGCTTATCAGGCAGTGAGCAAAGAGTCAATGCCGAATGCGGTACCTGTTGGATATCGTGACGTTAAGACCACTCCGGCAACCTTCTCGTTCGATGAGAGCAAGTACGACCGCAGCGGATTGGTGGCAGTGTGGCTCAATGATACGCATACAGGCAGTATAGTCAATTTGCTAGAGGAAGACTACTCCTTCATGCCGGAGAATGCCAGCGAAGAAGGTCGATTCTATCTGAGCGTTGTGCCAATGATGGTAACCAACGTAACAACAGGTATTGAACAGACGACAGATAATAGCGATGAGCAACTAATATACTATGACGTAATGGGACGCAGAGTGCAAGGCAACTATTATCCCCAGAATAGCATTTATGTCATTTTGGATGCGCAAGGCAATAGCCAAAAGGTAATGCGTTAATATATGACGTGAATTAATAGCAAAAGTGCAGATTTTACGTTGAATACAAAGAAAAAAGTGTGTGCAGATTTTCCTAAAAAAAATAGAAAAATTTGCACACACTTGCGTATGTCAAAAAAAAATAGTACTTTTGCAGGCTTTTTTGATTATACGCACTTATAGATAATATGGATCAAGCTAAATTAGACAAACTGATTGAGAACCGTGAGAAGGCAATGTCCGGAGGCGGTGAGGCAGCGGTAGAGAAACACCGCGCCAAAGGTAGTTATACCGCTCGTGAGCGCATCAATATGCTGCTTGACGAGGGTTCGTTCGAGGAAATCAATATGTTCCTCACCCATCGTTGCCATGATTTCGGCATGGAGAAGAAGGTGTTCTTGGGTGACGGTGTAGCGGTAGGATCGGGAACCATAGATGGTCGTCTGGTATTTGTGTTTGCACAAGACGCGACCGTAGTAGGCGGTTCGCTGAGCGAGACTATGGCACAAAAGATCTGCAACGTCATGGATCAGGCAATGAAGATGGGCGCTCCGATCATCGGATTGAATGACTCGGGTGGAGCACGTATCCAGGAAGGTGCATGTGCCTTAGCCGGTTACGGAGAGATCTTCGAACGTAATATCTTGGCTTCGGGTGTAGTGCCGCAAATCAGCGTGATCTTTGGCCCGTGTGCCGGTGGAGCCGTTTATAGCCCGGCGCTGACTGACTTTATCATGATGACCGAGCAGAATAGTTATATGTTCATTACCGGTCCGAAAGTAGTGAAAGCCGTTACCGGTGAAGATGTTACTGTAGAGCAACTGGGTGGAGCTCAGATACATGCAACCAAGTCCGGTGTGGCTCATTTTGTTGCACCGACAGAGGAAGCAGCCTTGGCAGAAGTACGTCGTCTGGTTAGCTTCATTCCTCAGAACAACATGGAGGAAGCACCTCACTACGAGTGCAACGATGATATCACTCGCGTGGACGATAACCTGAACGAGATCGTTCCTGCAGACCCGAACAAGCCGTACGATATGCACGAGATCATCAATACCATCGTAGATAACGGTGATTTTATGGAAGTTCACAAAGACTTTGCAAAGAATGTTATCTGCGGTTTTGCACGTTTCAACGGCCGTTCGACAGGTATCATCGCTAATCAACCATCATGGTTGGCCGGTGTATTGGATTGTGACGCCAGCCGCAAAGCAGCACGTTTCGTTCGATTCTGCGATGCATTCAATATTCAGATTCTCACCTTGGTTGATGTACCGGGCTTCTTGTGCGGAACAGGCCAAGAGTACGCAGGTATCATTGATCACGGAGCTAAGCTGATGTTCGCATATGGCGAGGCTACTGTGCCTAAGGTGACCGTTACCGTTCGTAAGTCTTACGGCGGAAGTCATATTGTGATGAGCTGCAAGCAGTTGCGTGGCGACATGTGCTATGCATGGCCCAATGCTGAGATTGCCGTTATGGGAGCCAGCGGAGCTGTAGGAGTGCTGCAGGCAAAGGCAGTCAAGGCTATCGAGAACGAAGAAGAGAAGAAGAAATTCATTGCCGAGAAAGAGGCAGAATATCGTGACTTGTTCGCATCGCCTTATCAGGCAGCTAACCGTGGCTACATAGATGACGTTATAGAGCCGCGCAATACTCGTGCTCGCGTGATTCGCGCATTTGAGATGTTGCAGACCAAGCGTCTGACTAACCCGCTCAAGAAGCACTCGAATATACCACTGTAATTAATTGACATAGATAGTTATGGTATTACTGAGTATAACATCTTCAACTTGGATAGTAACAGGTCTAGGCTTTGGAATAGTGCTTGTACTGCTTTTCTGCCTAGTGTATATTCTGCAATTATTCGGATGGATTATGCAGAAGATAGACAAGGCTCAAAAAGACAAGAACGAGCATCCGCAAGGTGGCGAGAAAGCCGCTGTCGCAATGGCTATGTACCTGTTCAAAGAGATGAACCACGATAAACCGGCCTCTGTGATCAATTCACAGTCGCGTTCTACCGTTTGGAACGACAAGGCTTTAGGGTTAAACAACGTAGGATTTTAATGAACTTATTTGGGACTCCCCAATCAATAACAAAAACAACACAATGAAAAATTTTTCTTTCAAGATTAACGGCACCGAGTATAAGTGCGCAGTAGAAGAAATAGCAGGCGGCAAGACCAACGTAACCGTCAATGGCAAGACTTATCAAGTAGAGACCGAGAAACCGACCACCGTAGCTCCGAAACCTGCAGCACCGGCACAGGCAGCAACCCCTGCTGCACCTAAGGCGGCTCCTGCGCCAGCACAACAGCCAGCACAGGCTACATCTGCAGCTCCTGCTGATGGTGTCAAAGTGAAGAGCCCGCTGCCGGGTAGCATTATCAAAGTGCTCGTTAGCGAAGGTCAGGCTATCAAGAAAGGCGACACTCTGCTGACACTGGAGTCAATGAAGATGGAGAATGCCGTTATGGCTGAGCAGGATGGTACTGTTAAACAGATCCTTGTTTCTGCCGGACAAAACGTAATGCAAGACGACGTCCTCATCGTACTTGGATAAGAAGTGAGAATTCAAAGATTTATCATTTAAGGATTCAAAGACTCAATGAATATTGCGGATTTTTTCCAAGGAATGGGCTTCATGCAAATGACTTGGCAGCAAGGAATTATGCTGTTGGTCAGCTTCTTCCTGCTCTTCCTGGCAATACATAAGAAATACGAGCCGCTGTTGTTGCTGCCTATCGCATTTGGTATGTTGCTCACCAACCTGCCGGGAGCCGGTATGTTCCATAGCGAATTGTGGTCAGCTTTCCTTGATCCGGAGAGCCCCGCATATCACTCTTACGGAGCCATATTAAAGGGCGCTGGCCTGTTAGACGTATTATATATAGGTGTGAAAGCCGGTGTCTATCCGTGCCTCATCTTCATCGGAGTGGGCGCAATGACAGATTTCGGTCCGCTGATTGCGAACCCTAAATCGCTCATTCTGGGCGCAGCTGCGCAGATAGGAATATTCGTTACTTTCCTCTGTGCTAATGCGTTGGGATTCACTCCGGCAGAAGCAGGATCAATAGGAATTATTGGTGGCGCAGATGGTCCAACCAGTATTTTTTTGACATCAAAGTTGGCGCCTCATTTGCTTGGCCCAATTGCTATAGCAGCATATAGTTATATGGCTCTTGTGCCGGTTATTCAGCCGCCAATCATGCGTGCGCTGACAACCAAGAAGGAGCGTGCAATCAAGATGGGACAATTGCGTCCTGTCAGCAAGACGGAGAAGATTGTATTCCCGATAATCATCACAGCTATTGTAGCACTCATTCTGCCTGATGCAGCCCCACTGATAGGCTGCCTGATGTTAGGTAACTTGATGAAAGAGTGCGGAGTAGTGGATCGTTTGAGCAAGACTGCTCAGAACGAGTTGATGAATATAGTAGTCATCTTTCTCGGTTTGTCTGTCGGTGCGACGGCTACAGCAAGCAGTTTCCTGAATTGGCAAACACTGATGATTTTGGCTATGGGTATTGTTGCCTTCGGATTGGGAAGTGCCGGTGGTGTGCTATTGGCTAAATTTATGAATCTTTTCTTGAAGGAGAAGATCAATCCGCTGATTGGTTCAGCAGGTGTGTCGGCAGTGCCGATGGCAGCACGTGTGAGCCAGACGGTCGGTCAAGAGGAGAATCCGTCCAACTTCCTGCTCATGCATGCCATGGGACCGAATGTGGCCGGTGTAATCGGTTCTGCAGTTGCAGCCGGTGTATTGCTGACCATGCTTGGATAAACAAGGCATAAATACCATCGATAACACATGAACAATAGAAAAATAGGAACTGTAGTATTGGGGATAGCGATGATCATCGTCGCTATCTCCGTTCTATTTACCAATAATCTGGCACGCCAACTGCAGCAAGAAGAACAACGCAATATGTCTGTGTGGGCTGAAGCAGAACAACAATTGGTTTTGGCAGACGAAGATGATGACATTGATTTTGCATTGTCCATCATAGAGGGAAACACTACCATTCCAGTGTATATATGTGACGAAGAGGATAGGGTGATAGCCAGCCGTAATGTTGAAAAACCTATCGTTAATGGTCAAGTGCTCACCAATAAACAGCACGGTCCAATAGAACTGAAGATAGACGAAAACATGACGCAGTATATATACTGGGAAGACAGCAATCTGCTGACTCGTCTGCGTTATGTTCCCTATGCACAGTTCGCGCTCATCTTCATCTTTATTGTGATAGCCGTAATAGTAATGCTGACCGCACAACGTAGTGAGCAGAATATGCTATGGGTAGGTTTGAGCAAGGAGACAGCACACCAGTTGGGAACTCCTATCTCGTCTCTCAATGCATGGCAACAACTGCTGGCTGAGCAATATCCTACCGACCCATATGTGCCGCAGATGCGCAAGGATATAGATCGTCTGCAGATGATAGCCGACCGATTTCAGAAGATAGGTAGTGAACCTGAACTGGTTGAAGCCGATTGGGTGGAAGTGATCAGCAATGCCATAGCATATATGCGTTCGCGCGTAAGCAGTAAGGTTCGAATAGATGCAGATAGTCTGCAGGGCGTTAGTCGCATAGTCAGATTGAATGCTCCGCTCATGCAATGGGTAGTAGAGAATCTACTCAAGAATGCTGTGGACGCTATGTCTGGCGCAGGATTGATAGTACTACAGATACATGAGAATGAAAACGAACTGATGCTTGACATAACCGATACGGGCAAAGGTATGGACACAAAGACTCAACGTCGAATCTTTAATGCAGGTTTTACAACCAAAGAAAGAGGTTGGGGTTTGGGTTTACCTCTTAGCAAGCGTATCGTTGAGCAATATCATGGCGGCAAACTCCTTCTCAAGCATTCTCAGCCCGGTCAAGGAACGACCTTCCGCATCGTCCTCAAAAAAACCGTAAACAGTTGAACCACTGCCGGACATGCCGGCATACAATGCGCCTGCATCGAGTAAGCGTTGCTTAATATGCGCGATGGTCGGGTGAAGCGGGAATACAGTCTGCTCAAAATCGTTGATGAAACAATCGCCGTGCTGTGAGAGAATATCTCTGCAGGGCAATTGTCCGGCTTGCGTATTGAGCATGTCGGCCTGTTTAATTGACAAGGCGTCTTGAACGTCAGGCATGACCAGTTCTCTGATTTGTCCGGTAACTTCCGGATGACGGATGATGCCGCTATATGCTTCGCGCGTGGAAACACCTTCATCGGGTTTAATCATCAGGATACGCAAACTGCTCATATCTAAGTCGATAGGAGATAATAGGTCTCCTATACCTTCGGCGTAGCAAGGTGTGTTGTATATGAAGAAAGGACAATCGGCACCAAGCGGACGCACATCGTTAGCCAATTGTTCGTGACTTAGACCAAGAGAGAATAAGTCATTGAGCGCGAGAGCCATGTGTGCTGCATCGCTGCTACCACCTCCCAATCCGGCTCCAAAAGGAATATTCTTGCGAAAACGCACAGATACACTACCAATCTGCGGATACTTGGTAGCCATCAGGCGATAGCATTTGACTATCAGATTATCTTCCGGAGCACAATCAACGGTAATTCCTTCTTGCTGAAAACGGATAACAGAAGGCTGAGAATGATCGTCAAGAGTAGTGACCTCCAATTCATCGTGCAGGCCGTAGATAGGCACGAAGACCGTTTCCAGATCGTGATAGCCATCTTCGCGCTTACGGATAACGCGCAGACCAAGATTGATTTTGCAGTTAGGGTAGAGTATCATAGTAAGACAAAATCCGAAAGAGACTTAGACTGTATCCATGAAGGAGCGTTGAACCTTGTTGAAGACAACGATGCCGATAGCCAGCAGAACTACCATGAAGGCAAAACTATATCCCAACATCCACCAGTCGTGACATCCGACGCCAAGAAAACCATACTTGAAGAACTCAATGATACCCGTGAGCGGATTGAGTTTCATGATAAGCAGCACTTTTTCGTTTGTAATAGTGGACAGCGGATAGATGACAGGCGTAGCGTACATCCAAAGGCTGACGAAGAAACTGAGCAGAAGTTGCAAATCGCGGTATTTGGTAGTCATGCTGGAGAATAAGATACCAAATCCGAGAGCTAATCCGGCAAGCATAATTACCAGAACAGGGAAAAGCAACGCATACCAATTAGGGCAAACATGTACATCGGTGAAGATGACGTAGTACGCATAAACAACGGCGAAGAGACCGAACTGGATGGCAAACCGCACAAGATTGCTAATAACATCGCTCAGCGGACTAACCAAACGAGGGAAATAGACCTTACCAAAGATGCCGGCATTGCTAACAAACGTATTGCTGGTCTTGTTCAAACAATCGGAGAAATACTGCCAAAAACAGATACCTGCCAAGTAGAACAAAGGTTGAGGCATTCCATCGGTAGAAATCTTAGCAATCCCTCCGAAAACAACCATATACATGACAGTAGTCATGAGCGGCTGAATGAGGAACCAAAGCGGTCCGAGAATGGTCTGCTTGTACTGCGTAATGATATTGCGCTTAACAAAGAGCATCATCAGGTCGCGATAACGCCATATCTCCTTGAAATCAACGCTGAGCAGTTTGTTTTTCGGCTTAATGACAGTCGTCCACTCTTGCTCGTTGTGCAATTTTTCTTCCATGTTAAGTCAAATTTGAGTGCAAAGGTAATACATTTTTTTGAAATATGCAAACATAGGAATTTTTTTCGTCAAAAAATGAACAAAGCAAGAGTAGCTAAAGAGTGCTGATTAACCGCTGTATTGTCTAGGATTGACTCGGAATGAGTTCGATGCAAGTTCGATATCAATTAGATGCATATATGGAACAGAGGTTCGATTGTTTTTGATATACACGTATTTCGAATGATTATTTATGTCGTTTTTTCTTGTGTATATCATTTTTTTTTAGTAATTTTGCGCCCAATTTTATAAAGGATTAGTATGTTTGACAATTTATCAGAAAGACTGGAGCGCTCGTTTAAGATCCTGAAGGGTGAAGGGCGAATTACCGAAATCAATATTGCGGAGACCGTCAAAGACATCCGTAAAGCACTGTTGGAGGCCGATGTTAACTACAAGACGGCGAAGCAGTTTACCGACCAAGTGAAGGAAAAAGCACTGGGTCAGAACGTGATGACGAGTGTTCGTCCGGGTCAATTGATGGTGAAGATTACTCACGATGAATTGGCTGCGTTGATGGGCGGTGAGGCACAAGAGTTGAACCTGAAAGGTAGTCCTGCCGTCATATTGATGTCCGGTCTGCAAGGTTCAGGTAAGACCACCTTTGCCAGCAAATTGGCCAACTGGCTGCAAACCAAGAAGAATAAGAAAGTTATGTTGGTGGCTTGCGACGTGTATCGTCCTGCAGCCATCGAACAATTGCGTGTACTGGGCGAGCAGATCAATGCAAAAGTTTATCTGGGCGAGGGCGAAAGCAACCCGGTGAAGAAAGCCCAAGAGGCTATCACCGAGGCGAAGAAATTCGGTTATGACGTGGTGATTGTGGATACAGCAGGTCGTTTGGCTGTTGATGAGCAGATGATGCAAGAGATAGCAGCTATCAAGCAGGCAATCACTCCGAGCGAGACACTCTTTGTGGTGGATGCGATGACCGGACAAGATGCAGTCAATACCGCTAAGGAGTTTAACGACCGCATTGATTTCGACGGTGTAGTACTGACAAAATTGGACGGTGATGCGCGCGGCGGTGCCGCATTGTCCATCCGCTCAGTGGTAAACAAACCTATCAAGTTTATCGGAACAGGCGAGAAGATGGAGGCACTGGATGTGTTCCATCCGGCCCGAATGGCAGATCGTATATTGGGAATGGGTGACGTGGTCAGCCTCGTGGAGCGCGCGCAAGAGCAATATGACGAGGAGGAAGCACGCCGCATCAGTAAGAAGATAGCCAAGAATCAATTCGATTTCAACGACTTTATTGCCCAACTCAATCAGATTAAGAAGATGGGTTCGATGAAGGACCTGATGGGTATGATACCGGGCATGGACAAAGCACTGAAGGGCGTGGAGGTAAGCGATGACGCATTCAAACCCATAGAGGCAATGATCAACTCGATGACACCGGCAGAGCGTTCAAATCCTGCGTTGCTGAACGGAAGCCGCAAAGATCGTATTGCCAAGGGTTCCGGTGTGAGCATCGTAGAGCTGAACCGCTTTATTAAGCAATTTGAACAGACCAGCAAGATGATGAAGAAAGTACAACAAATGAAGAGACGATAAGAAATGTATATAAACGGAGAAAAAGATGCAGCAGAGAAGAGTGCAGAGTTGCGCAACGAGATTGCCATACTGAAAGAAAAAGGTATGCGTGCTCCGCATTTGGCGATTGTAACGGTGGGTAATTATCCGCTGTTGGATGGCTTTGTGGCAAGAAAAATAAAGGCTTGCGAGGAAGTGGGAATAGAAGCGGAACAAATATCTTACTCGGAATATATCACCGAACAAACTTTGCAGACAGAGATTCAACGGCTCAACAATGACTCCAGATTTGACGGATTCATTTTTCAGTTCCCGTTGCCTCACCACCTAAACAAACAGCACTTGTTGAGCGCAATAGATTATCGCAAGGATGTCGGAGCCGAAGAGCCGAAAGCGGAGTTTTTCACTCCTGTGCCGGGTGGCGATGGACCTTCCTCCATAATCTCGATGATGCAGAACATGTTGCAAGCATGCAAATTTGGTGCATAAAGGCAAGATACTCAGATGGATATATTAGATAAAATAGATGGATTGGAGGCAAAGTTTCACGAAGTGAGCCTATTGATAACCGACCCGGCCGTGATAGCTGATCAGGCGCGTTATGTGCGTCTCAATCGCGACTACCACGACTTGGAGCGTGTATTGGAAGTGGCACACCGCTACAAAAAAGCCGTTACGGATCTGCAGGACGCCAAAGACCTGTTTTTCAATGAGTCTGATCCGGAAATGAAAGAGATGGCACGTGCCGAGATAGATGAATTGGAACCACAAGTACCCAAACTGGAAGAAGAGCTGAAACTGCAACTCCTGCCGCAAGATCCCGAAGATGGCAAGAACGTTGTGATGGAAATACGCGGTGGAACGGGCGGCGATGAAGCGGCTATCTTTGCCGGCGATCTATTCCGAATGTACACCAAATATTTCGAGTTGCACGGTTTCAAATATACTGTTTCATCGTTTACCGAAGGAGCTGCAGGCGGCTATAAGGAAATCATCTTCAATGTAACCGGAGAGAATGTCTATGGAACACTGAAATATGAGAGTGGCGTTCACCGCGTACAACGTGTGCCTGTGACCGAAACTCAAGGACGCGTGCATACTTCAGCCGCTACGGTGGCAGTATTGCCAGAGGCAGACGAGTTTGAGGTACATATCAACGAAGGCGATATCAAGTGGGAGACCTTCCGTTCCGGAGGAGCCGGCGGACAGAACGTCAACAAAGTGGAGTCCGGTGTGCGCTTGAGATACATGTGGAAGAACCCCAACACAGGCGAAGTGCAAGAGATATTGATAGAGTGTACAGAGACGCGTGACCAGCCTAAGAACAAAGAACGTGCGCTATCGCGCCTGCGCACGCAAATATATGATAAAGAACATCAGAAATATATAGACGATATCGCTGCACGTCGCAAGACGATGGTTTCGACAGGTGACCGTAGTGCTAAGATTCGTACCTATAACTACCCGCAAGGACGTATAACCGACCACCGTATCGGATACACAGTGTATAACCTCGCGGCGTTCATGGATGGTGATATTCAAGGCGTCATTGATGCACTGCAAGTGGCAGAAAACGCAGAGCGTCTCAAAGAAAGTGAATTGTAAACAAACATGCGGTGATAGTTTCTTTGCTGGCGGTTTAGTGTACCTAATACAAGTCAGCAAAGATTCCACCGACCGATGACCGACTCACAACCGAGAGAAGAGCGAGAAAAGAATGACTAATTACAGATTGAAAGAGTACGGGAAAGCACTACTTTTGCATTTGCAAAAATGATAATTATCAATCGTCTAATTGAAAATTAGTAACGTGTATCTATTCTATGCACCAAATATAGCAGATGAGTTAGTTCTTCCAGAGGAAGAAAGCAATCATTGTGTGCAAGTGTTACGCCGCACAGCAGGTGACGCGATTCTCGTTACTGACGGGGTGGGGCAACTCTATCATTGCTTCATCACTAATCCGCATCGCAAGCATTGCGAAGTGCGCATTGAGTCCGTTGAGACACCTGCGCCGTTGCACAATGGATATGTGCATGTTGTCTTGGCTCCGACCAAGAATATCGACCGTACGGAATGGGCCATAGAGAAATGCGTGGAAATGGGTGTAGACGAGATAACTCCGATATTGTGTGACCATTCGGAACGCAAGACAGTGAACCAAGAGCGATTGCAAAAGATATTGGTTTCAGCCGCCAAGCAATCGCTCAAGACTCGTTTCCCAATACTGAATCCGCTGACCAAGATGACTGATCTGCAGATAGACGGAGACAAGTTTATTGCGCATTGCATGTCCGAAGAGGAAAACGAATCGCTGCAGAGCAACTACCATTCGTCAGACAGCAAACATGCGCTGCAAAAAGAATTGGTAAGAGGACATAAATCAACCATCCTAATTGGACCGGAAGGAGATTTTTCTCCCGAAGAAGTGGAGTGGGCTATAGCAAACGGATTCGTTCCTGTCAGTTTAGGAAATGCGCGACTTCGCACCGAAACTGCAGCCATAGTGGCTTGTCATACGGCAGTGATTGTGAATGAATAAACATGTTGAAGTTAGACACTGAGATATTGCTTTGGATTAACGGCCATCATGCAGAATGGCTGGATTGGCTGATGTGGCATATCAGTCGTTCAGCAACTTGGATCCCATTGTATGTATTGTTAGTGGGACTTATCGTTTACCGCTATCGCAGTCATTGGAAGACTATTGTGCTGATATTGGTCGGCTTTGGAATAGCAGTGGGACTGAGCGATTATACCTGCTCGGGAATACTCAAACCACTTGTCTGCCGTTTTCGACCGACGCATGAGCCGGCATTGACAGGATTGCTACATATTGTGTGCGGATACACAGGCGGATTATATGGTTTCTGCTCGTCACACGCAGCCAATACGATGGCTTGTGCGTTGTTGTTCAGCCTGATTTGGCGCAACAAATATGCCACCACAGGTCTAATGACTTGGGTGGCACTCAATTGTTATAGTCGGATGTATCTGGGCGTCCATTACCCGACTGATATAGTATGTGGATTGCTTATCGGTTCTGTTTGGTCTGTGTTGGTCTTTGTATTATTACGACATCCGGCTTTGACATCATGTTCGCTCCGTGCGGACGACGAGGCAACTCGGCAGAGTGGTTCATAAACCGTTCGAATTCCTCCGGCGTCAGGATGTTTTTTAGTTCAGCCACGATGGCGCTCATACGGTCCATATGTTCCGCACGTGTCATGCTGCTACTGCGAGTGCGCGCAAACTTAAGATGCATGCGATAGAGCGTATCTATTCGCGCAGAATCGCGGATATTCAGTTCGCGCACCAGGCGTTCAGTTTGGTTCATAGCCTCGTCCTCCGGAGTACGTTGCGGCCGCGGAGAAACGGGGGCTTGAGACATCATCCAGCCCGCCATCAGGGTAAAAACAAACAAAAGAGATAAACGTTTAGTCATAAGCAATAATAATTACGAAAAATCACCCACAAAAATCATGCCGTTTAGACCCGAAATAGCACTTGCAAGCAAACTTTATTTTTCTCAGCAAGGAGAAGAGCGCAATTCGCGCCCGGCTGTGCGTGTAGCATTGGCGGGCATGATAGTCGGTGTAATGGTGATGATTCTGACTATTTGTATAGTCGTCGGTTTTAAGCAAACAGTGACGCAACAAGTGGCAGGCTTTGGTGCCCATATACAGGTAGTTTCGTTCGACAACAACAACACCTATGACCTACAACCGATAGAAGTGAGCGACTCGATGCTGACGGCATTGGGAAGTTATTCTTATGTGGTTGCAGCATCGCCGTTCATCACCAAACCGGGAATGTTGAAAACCGATTCGGCTTTTCAGGGAATGGTTCTTAAAGGCACCGATTATTGGGATTTCTTTACCGAGCATCTGACAGATGGCGCTTTGCCTGCTTCGCCACAAGAGATATTGCTATCTGCTCCAACAGCCCGGACATTGCATCTACGTGTGGGAGATGCCGTAAATGCGTATTTTGTGGACGAGGTGGACGTGCGTGCGCGGCGTTTCAAGATAGTCGGCTTATACGAGACAGGTTGCACCCAGTTTGATGATTTATTTGTTCTGACACCGCTTAATACAGCTCGCCGCTTGCAGGGTTGGGAAGAAAATACGTATTCGGGAGTGGAGATCCTGCTCTCTGACATTGACCATCTGGAAGACGTGGCTGATAAGATATATTTTGCCACAGTCAATCATTTGGATGAAAACGGATATAATGTTTACTACGTCCAGACATTGCAGCAACAAAATCCGGCAATTTTTGCCTGGCTTGATCTGCTTGATATGAATGTAGTAGTGATTATCATTCTCATGCTTCTTGTGGCCGGCTTTAATATCGTCTCCGGTTTGATTATCTTGATACTGGATGGCATACAACTTATTGGTACACTAAAAGCATTGGGAGCAGACAATGGTTTCGTGCAACGGATTTTTATGGTGCAAGCAACTTTATTGATAGGAAAAGGTGTGTTATGGGGCAATGTGCTTGGACTCGGATTGGCAGCGTTGCAGTATTTTGTACATATCATTCCGTTAGACGCAGCCACCTATTTTGTCAGCTACGTACCTATTGCATTCCCTATAGGCTGGTTAGTATTGCTCAATATAGCAACTATACTTATTTCGGTAATGATACTATTGCTGCCATCGCTGATTATCACTAAGATCAGTCCGGCAAGAGTGATGCATTTTGAGTAAAAAAAGAAGAGGAGCGTATGTTCAAATGGCAAACCATAGTAGATATTCCGCGACCGGAATGGCATGCGTCTGTTGATAGCAGATGGTTGCTGCTCGGCTCATGTTTTTCCGATGAAGTGGGACGTAAGATGAACGAACATTATTTGCGAGTCACCTGTAATCCGTTCGGTACGCTCTATAATCCTATGTCCATAGCACAAGCTATGCTGACAAAAAACGTTCCGGCCTTAGTGAAACATGGCGGACTATGGCACGCAATGAGTCATCATGGTTCGTTCTCGTACCCAACGCACGAAGAGACAGAAGATGCAGTTCGCACGTCCATTCGTACGATGCAGAAGTCATTTGACGAAGCAGACATCATCATCGTTACATTCGGCACCGCATGGATATATGTAATGAAAGAAGACGGTCAAGTGGTCGGCAATTGTCATAAGATACCGAGCGACAGGTTCGTGCGCAAACGACTTACTATAGAAGAAATAGTAGAGACATGGTATCCGTTAATTAAGCAATACAAAGACAAGAAATGGATATTTACAGTCTCCCCCATACGGCATGTTAAGGACGGATTGCATGAGAACCAACTCAGCAAAGCTACATTGCTACAAGCAGTGGAGCAACTGACGTTGAACGGATTAGCCACCTATTTCCCATCATACGAAATAATGATTGACGAACTACGTGACTATAGGTTCTATGCTGACGATCTGGTACATCCTTCATCATCAGCAGTTGACTATATATGGCAACGCTTTGTAGAAACGTATTTTTCGTCCGATACGCTAAATGAATTGGATTCCTTATCTGCATTGTGGCATGATCGTCACCATACATTATTACACCCGCAGACTGTAGAAGCACAAGCATTTATGCGCCGAGTGGAACAGCGTACTAATGAAATGAAGCAAAAATATCCTTGGATACAATGAGAATACTTCTTATTAACGGTAGCCCCCGTCATAACGGGAATACAGCCATTGCATTGAATGAAGTGGCCCGCACATTAGAAGCAGAGGACATTGAGACTGTCATGGTAGAAATAGGCAATCAACCCGTTCGCGGTTGTATAGCCTGTACAGCGTGCAAGACCAAAGGTCGTTGTGTCTTTGCTGACCCTCTTTATGATAGATTGATAAACATCCTACAAGAAGGAATAGACGGTCTTATAGTGGGGTCACCTGTTTATTTCGGTGGGGCAAATGGCAGTCTATGTGCATTGTTGGATCGCTTGTTCTATAGTGCGTCATCCCTATTAGCCTATAAGCCTGCTGCATCAATAGCAGTATGTCGCCGCGGTGGAGCAGGCAGTACGTTTGACAGATTGAATAAATATTTCACAATCAATAATATGCCTATAGTTTCTTCTCAATATTGGAACAGCGTTCATGGTGCGACAGCAGGGGAAGCAGAACAAGATTTAGAAGGATTGCAAACTATGCGTACTTTAGCCAGAAACATGGCGTGGATGCTTAGAGGCATGAAATATGAGGAGCGCCCAAAGGAAGAACCACGCCAGCGTACCAGTTTTATTCGTTAATATAGGGAAAAACTATCAGAAGAGTCTCAGTTGTTTATCAATAAAGACCTGATAACCCACTTCACAATTGACGCAACTATGCGGCTGACAATAGTGCTGATACAAGTGTAAGAGCGCTTGCGTATCAGCGGCCGAACGAACTTGTTGGCCCAACATTCGCCATTGACGAATGATCGTGTTGTTCTCCGGAGCAATATTTTTCATCATATCTGCTGCCTCGTCTGCCTTAACTTTGTTGTTATGCTGTAGAGCATATGCGTAACGATAGGGAATGATAGTATTAATCAGCAGTATATCAATTGACGAACGCCCCAATGGAGCACACTGGTCTGTCTTCAATGTAAAGAGTTCAGCCAAACTATCCAAATCATCCGTACTCTGAATACGACTGAACAGAAATTCTGATTGCCACAACAATGCTGCAAACTGGCGTACGCGTATTTCCGGGCTGTTTTGCGGCCTCATTCGCGCATGTTTCCACTGATTTCCATTTATTGGAGTAAGAGAGAACTTAGTACGCAGGAAAGCGTATTCTTTAGCCAAATGTTCGTCGGCAGCGATGAGACTAGCCTGCCCCAAAAGAATGGCAGTGAGTTGGAACAGATTATTCCTGTGTTTCTGCAGACATGACAGAGGCGTGCTAAGTGCCAATTGTTCAAAAGGTTGACTATTCGTGTGAAAGCCAAAATTTCGAGCTAAAGATATATAGAAAGCATGCTCCCAACTGCCTTTCGTTATTTCAAGCAATCGTTGTATTGAACTATGCTTGCATTCTAAGCGCTTGTATAATAATGCTTTGCGCCAGCCGTCGGATAATATATGAGGGTCATGGAGCAATTGCTTAGCACATCTGATTCGCTCTTGAGCGCTATCTATCTGCTGCGCGTCTGTTAGGATACGTGTCAAGTAATCCTGCTCGTGTGGATACTGCAATTCGCATTGCATGATAGATTGACCGCATGAATTGAATACCTGTTTATCTGCCTGACTGACAACATGCAGGATAACACTATCATAAGCCGAATCAAGATGATGCTTATGCTTGTACCAGTCTGACGAGTTAACGTGGATCTCTATATTTCCAACCCATTCTTGTTGCCCGATACGGATACGGGCATGACTATAATCCGGCCCGGAATCACGATTGTGTTCACCGACAGAGAGTATCTCTATCGATTGTCCGTCCGTCGTTTTTTGCGGCCATCCGGCCCATAAACAATGTTCCCAAATATAGTGCAATAGTATCTCAGGCATTCCTGAACCAATCGAGTAGAGCAGACATATTCGGTAAAACCAAGTCAGCGTGTTCGGCAGTCAAATCAGAATCAGGCAGAATACCTGTATTAACGGCAATGGTAAATAATCCGGCGGCTTTAGCTGCATGAATACCCAGAGGTGCATTCTCTACTACCATACAATCCTCTTTGGCAAATCCGGAACGTTCCCATGCTTTGAGATACGGCTCCGGATCCGGTTTGCCGTGAGTAACGTCAAAAGCTGATATGATACCTGTAAATACGCCATTGAATGTGTCATTGAGACTATTGATCAAATTGCGTTGTCCGGAACCTGTTACGACCCAACATTGCACCCCGTTGCTGTGTAAGAATGTAAGTACATCACGGATATTTGCTATCGTCTGTGGCACTTTTCCTCCGGTAAGTTGTACGAAAAGATTTGACTTATAGGAGTAGATATCGTCTATCATCTCTTGAGAAGCATCCTTATTATACACACGTTGGCACAACTCACGTATAACACCGGAGCCTGTTCGCCCTTCATTGCGATAACACTCTATTGCTGTATAGGGTAAACCATGCTTTTTCATTGCCTGAACCCATGCTTCTGCATGGTATGGCATAGAATCGAACAAGACACCGTCCTGGTCAAAAAAAACAGCTTTAGGCAGTTTGTTAATAATCGGATTTGTCATTTCTTTATATTGTATTCTCGTTCTCCAAAGATATATGATCCTATACGAACCATTGTGGAACCACATTCTATAGCAAGTTGATAGTCATCAGACATGCCCATGGAGAGTATATTATTTGCATTGAATATGTTTGAGTATAGTCTTTCCGCATCGGTAAAACATCGACGGATCTCATGCTCATCTTCTGTATTGGTTGCCATAGCCATAAGTCCACGAACACAAACATTAGGATACTCCGAGAAACGATTTTGCAAACATACAATCTCATCCGAAGTAAAACCGGTTTTAGTTTCTTCTTTAGCGACATGTACTTCTAAAAGAATATCCTGAACTATGCCTAAACGTGCAGCTTCGTCATTGATAGTTTGGAGCAAGTGTATTGAGTCCACCGAATGTATAAGATACGGATGTAATCTCAGCAAGTCGCGTACTTTGTTGGTCTGTAGATGTCCTATGAAATGCCAACGAATATCTTCTGGCAGTTGAGGCACTTTGGTCTGTAGTTCTTGCACACGGCTTTCTCCAAAATGTCGTTCCCCTGCCTCATATGCTTGGTTTATTGCCTCTACAGGATGAAACTTGCTGACGCATACCAATGTTACACCTGCTGGTATATGCGAGTGCACATTTCTTAGATGTTCTGAGATTGAATCCATTCTATATAAGGATTGATATATCTATTTTTCTTCTCTTCATATACAGCCTCAATATCCACCATAATACCCGTTTCATAAACATTAGCTAACTCATCGTTAACGGCATTGCCGAAGAACAACAGGTCGTCTGTCAAATTGAGGTAAGCAGAGAACATCGGTGGCATAATGGCATCCTGCTCGCGTATCGCATGGAGCAACGCGTGGTAATTCTCCTGCTTACTATCTCCATGAAACGTATTGCTTGTCAGTTCTATCAATTGAGCTGCTTCGTCTCCTGTCAACACTGCATGAAATGGTCTATAAGGTTTGAACAAGTCTTTCTTTCCGTGATGATAGCGATCAAGATATGCATAGATTAGTTCACGAGCTATTGGGTTATAATCCGGATAGATGGTTACTTTGCCTATCATCCAACGTATTTCCGGATGATTGTATAGTAAAGCACCTATACCATCCCAAATATTGTCTAGCGCAAACAGTGCCTTGACTCCCATTTCACGCTTTTGATACATCGGTTGGACAAAAGCACGACCAAACTCAATAGTATGCGGCAAATATTCACGAATGAATGCCTTAGAATAATGGAACAAGTGAGCCGATGTGATATATGGCTGCAATTCTCCGGATTCGTTAGGACGCAATTCGGCATCTGAGCCTAACAAATAGCGGTATCCTCCTACTATCTGCTGATGGTCCGGATCCCACACAATGAGTTGATGATATGGTTTGGACATGGTATCCATATCATCTATATCCATTTCATTGCCGGTAGCGCCACCGCCATCACGATAACTAATTTCGCGCAGACGCGCTATCTCACGCATCACGTTAGGACACTCGTGCGCTGTGATATCATATATATAATTCCCCGCTTTGTTGCTTGGCCGCAATAGATGACCTTCTAATTCTGCCACGAGCAGTGCGGTATCAACGGGAGGTATAATTTGTTGCATAGACATATTTTTTTACATAGTCCGCCCACTTGGCAGGAGTACGCGAGTTATCAAAAGTAGTATATGGAATTGGTGGCAACACATGCACGCGAAAATGTTTTCCGCGTGCACCATACATCTCATCCACCAGATATAACATCTCTATATTCAATTTGAGGCCAAGCATCTTGCGTATATATGCTAATGCATAGAAAAAACGGCTGTTATGACCTTCAAAATAGATAGGAACAATATTACGTTTATATTCACGCGCACGCTGGATGAAATTCTTTTTCCATTCCAGGTCACGCACCATCCATTTACCGTCAATATGTTGCAAACGGCTGCATGCACCGGCAGGAAAAGTCAGTACATCTGTCGCGCTTTCCCACATCTGCTGTTGCTTAATAGCTTGCTCCTTACTCAATACACCCACTTTGTTTACCGGAGCCCACAAATCGGTCAATGGCTCCATATTCATGAGCAATTCATTGACTATGACCTTCAGTGGTCTGTTGCGCTTACCATTGACCATCTGAGCGATAATCATACCATCCAATCCGCCTAACGGGTGATTGCTGACGAATATGACAGGATGGTCATCAGTTGGAATATTCTCAGTTCCTTCAATCGATGCACTACACCCCAATTCCTCATCGATTACAAATTTTATGAACTCATAATTGCGTTCTATGGGGTGTTTGCGCAAAAAGGCATTCATCTGCTTTACATGCGTGATGCGCTCCAAGTATCGGACAACACAATCCGGCACATGCACATGAGGCGCTTTGCGCTTTAGTATCGCTCGTATGTTCAATTGTAAAGGCATCAATCAACAGCGCGGATGACATCCATAATAGGTGACTTGGCAACGGAGATAAGCTCGCAATCGTATGTGCCAAGATACTGATTGAGTGAGCGAACCGCATCATCCAAAGAACTGGCTTGTACCAGTACAGACACTGCTTGACGTTTTTCCTTGTCATTGTCAATCGTGATCATCTCAACGCGGCCTTTATACCAATATTCGCCACCATCATTTGGAAAGATATCGAAGAACTGGGTCTTCTTGCAGCTCGGCACTTCACTGTCTCCAAAGATGAATGGTTTGATATTTTCCAATAGACGGTTCTCTACATCAGAGCAGTTGATGCCTTCCACCAGATACGTCTCTTTAACATTGCCCGGATTGTCCTCTCCGGTCTGACGTTGATAATTTACTTTGATTTCGTATAATAACATATTTTTGTTTGTTTAATTTATTTGAATATAAGGTCTGCCACATCGGTAGCAGTCAATTTCCCTTCTGGCATGGGACGCAGCGAGCCGGACCAAAAGAGTAGTGGTGCTTGCGGGTCGTCATCTACTACCTTGTCTATTGCATGACGTTCGTCTTGCATGAGTTGCCATCCCGGCTGCAGTACAAATACCACATCTCCGGTATGACGCTTGCATAAGCTCGTCTGCAATTGTGGATGCATTATGGCTTCATGCGCGGGCATTGCCAATTGTATTCCTTCAAAATCGAGAAGGAAACTCGCTACTTGACGAGCTATTGTCTCCAATGCCAAACGTTTTTGTTCGATAAGCGTACGGTTGAGATATATCGATTGTCCATATCCGCCATCCACCCAACGTTCATGACCATATATGGCCATCAGATATGTTCCTATTAGTGCGGCCGCTCTATCTACGTTGAATTGCTGTACCGGCATATGTATATCGTTCAGCGTTTGTGGGTCGGTGCCCAAAACTGGGCGCCCGACAACTAATATCTGATAGTTTTCTCTTCCTATACGACGATCCAATTGCTCCATCAGAAAACCGAGATCATGATTCAAACGCAGATACATGTCTTCATGCTCTGCAGATTGTATTTTGTCAGACACTGCCAGCGGACTAAGACTATTGAGTTGCAGCATTAATAAGTCTGGTATCTGATCTGTTCCCATCTTTTCGTTTTGCTGCAAAGCCAATGCTAATTCGATGACCAACGTGTTCGCTTCAGGAGAACGTAGTAACACTTCTCCGACTTCGTATGAGAAACTTTTTTTCTTCTCAACTTCAGTTGGACAGGTATAAGCAGGCATATCCATGCGCGGTATCCATTGACGAGCTGCCAGTGTGGCTATTCTTCCGTTTTGGTTTTGGTCATAGGCTGCTGTTGGCAGTCCGCTGCTATATGCTGCTGTAGCCACCCATTGTTGTTGCTCTGCATCCAGCCAGCAACATGCGTTGGCTGCATGACCTGCTAATATAACCGATGTCTCGGGATTCAAACCGACTGCAAAAATCTTAGACGCAGGATAGAGCAAACGCATGCGATCACTTATCGTCTTGCTGAGTAGAGCACGAGGCGATAGACGCAACGTTGTACCTATTCCCCAGGTCTGCTCGTCCTCTAACATAGCATGTCGTCTTCGATCTCGACGCAGAAAATATTTGTCCATCGAATAGCCGTGTCTATCCGGTGTTGTTCCTGTCATGAGTGTCGCTGTTGTCTCGTTTCCGCCATAGACAAGATGCGGAAAAGATACGGATGTCTGATATGACTCTTCACTGAGAGTACGCAATCCGCCCTGCTGCCAATAGGGTCGCAGCATGGATAAATTCTCAGACGTCAATCCGTCCACTACGGCTATTATAGTCAGACGTGGGGTGGAAAAACAAACAGACCAATGACTACAAAAAAATAGTATTAACGTATAAAATAAACGATTCTTGCGCATGCGTGTGTAATAGGAATAATAAGTAAACGCCATCCAAATCCTACAAGCGGATGACATGAGAAAAACGTCAAAAAACATACAATCAACAGCAACAAACAATAGGGTATAGCTGCTAATATATCTATTGCCGGACACCAACGACCGAGTTTACGATCAAGAAGAGTGATTGATAAGACAAGCAGAAAATATAGTACAAGTCCCAACTCCCATGTTGCATACCATGGTGTCGGCTCTATCTGGAACGGAGCACAATTGCTCTTGCTGACAAGCGGAGTGCCATCAGACAATTTGGCTTCATCCAAATAACGCATCAGTTCTTCAGGCAAAAAGAGTCGTTGCTCACTGGTCATAGGTTGATCTGCCTTAGGACCAAACAACAAATTGATACCAGCGTTATACCAACTATGCGCACCCGTATAATGGCGTAAAAAACAACGATACGTTTGACCTGTATAACCGCTGTATGTAGAGCGGATTGTGTCGCCGAGCGCATTTTTAATCAACAGATACGGTCTTGTGGCACAATTGTCAAATACAAAGTTATAGAGATACTCTCGATTCTCAGGTTTGTAGTTTTCTACCAATGCATGCCATATATTGTCCCGCTGCTCAGCTGTAAGATTCAGTTCTTGTTCGTACACCGGACGTCCTTCCTCTCCATAATCGAGCATAAACCATTTACCTTCGGTCGCGCCCAATTCATACCATGTCTCGCCTCGAACAAACTTCCAATAGAAGTGCTCCGTGTAAAACGAAAAAATGCCATAGTTGAATACAATGTCCAAATCGTTCTGCGGATCGCACACGCGAATGGCAGTATGGCCATAACGCGTATATAGTTCATCACCCGGAGTGCATGAAACCAATATGATACGGGCTTGATCACTTAATTGCTGAGCATGCATCATCGTCGAGCACGCCAATAGCAACATTGCCAAATATGTTCGGATATTATGCGCCATAGTAATGAATTATCATATTAGGTATAAACGTACAACTTAGTCCCAATAACAAACCGCATATCACTTGGGCCGGTGTGTGTGCGTTGAGCCATAGCCGCGCATACATCACCAACAGCAACACGCTCAGCCATGCTACTGTCATTCCCCACATAGGAATAGCGCCTATGCCGAGACAATAACTTAGGAATCCTCCGAATAAACCGCCCATTGCTGTCATGTGAGCACTTATCTTCCACGAACGATTGATGAGTGTTATTATGCCTATGGATATTGTCGCTCCGACTCCTACAATATTGATATACAGCGGTGTGTGCAGGATCGCAATCAACAGATAGCACCAGAAAGCAAAACCGAGCGTCGTGTACAGATAGGGTATCGTGCGCTCGCGCGAATCTTCTATGTACAAGTCTTTGATATTGCCTCTACGGATGAGTAGCAAGATAGCGGTCAATGGTATGACGCACGTCAGTAGTAACGTACCGCCTATAGCAACCGCCATCCACGCAGTATTCAAAGGTGCTACTTGCATATGATGAGCATAGCAGAATAGTGCTATCCCGTATGTTGGTACAAAGAGCGGGTAGAGGACCACACTCAGTGTCTTTGCTACTATGTCAAGTATTTGTTTCAGCATATTGACTTGCGTAATCTGGCCACAGGTATATTGAGCAAATCACGATATTTGGCTATTGTGCGGCGTGCTATCGGATATCCTTCTTTGCCCAATGCATCCACCAGTTGTTCATCGGTCAGCGGAGAACGTTTGTCCTCGTTGTCAACCAGTTCTTGTAGTATTTTCTTTATCTCTCGCGTAGATATCTCATCGCCGTCACTATTCGTAATTCCTTCAGAGAAGAAGAACTTAAGCGGATAGATACCATAACGTGTCTCAACGTATTTGCTGTTGCTCACACGGGATATAGTAGATACGTCATATCCTGTACGCGATGCGATATCTTGCAACACCATCGGTTTCAAACTGCTTTCTTCTCCGTCCAAGAAGAAGTCATATTGGAATTTCAGAATAGCTGTCATTGTCTTCATCAACGTCTCATTACGTTGCTGAATAGCATCAATAAACCATCTGGCGGAATCTATCTTGTTACGTATAAACTGTGCGGCTTCGCGTGTCTGCGCTGTTTTAGGCATTGCGTTGTATTCCTCCAGCATGTCACTATACTCGCGACTCACATGCAGTTCGGGTATATCACCCGTGTTCAGACTGACAAATAATTCCTCATCGCGTTCCTCGATTGTAAAATCAGGTATAATTGTCTCACGTTGAGACTCGTACACCGTTCCGGAGAATGCATTGGCCGGTTTCTGATTTAGATGCACTATCTCTTGTACTGCCTGTTGAAAATCGGCCTCTGTGCATCCTATATGCTGTATCACTTTGCTAAAGTGATGCTTAGAGAACTCATCAAAATGATTCAGCAGAATCTCTGTGGCCAGTTCTACGGTCTCAGTCTGTGGTTTGCGCTTGAGTTGTGTTAACAGACACTCCTGTAAATCAGCACTTGCTATACCGGGGGGATCAAAACCCTTGATCTGACGCACTATATCTGCCATTTCTTCATCTGTCACCTGTATCTGTTCTTGGAACATCAGATCATCTACCAGTTGTTCCACCGTGCGACGAAGATAACCGTCATCATCTATATTGCCCAAAACCCATTTAGCTATATGGCGTTGCGGCTTGGTCATCTTGGTCAGATAGATTTGCGATTTCAACTCTTCTATCAGGCTGCTTCCACCTATTATAGGCACTTCGCGTCTGTCTTCATCCACCGGACTAGACTGCTGATTGAGCATATAACTCGGTGTTTCATCGTCCGACACATACTGCTCATAGTTGAAATCCGCATTCTGCAAAGGATCACGGCTGTTGTCGTCATACTCATCTCCTCCTTCATCATAACCGTAATCATCCGGGGACTCATCCGTGTAGTTGTCTTTCTCCAACTCCTCGTCGCGTCCTTCCTCCAAGGCAGGGTTCTCCTGCAGTTCCTCATTGATACGCTGGCTCAGCTCTATCGAGGGCAACTCAAGCATGCGTATCAGTTGGATCTGTGAAGGAGACAGTTTGACTGTCTGCGTCAGTGTCTGTTGGAGTCCGGCTTTTTGCATATATTACTCAATTATCTGATATTATGTGTAGTACACTATCTGTGATATATGATAGTTGTTGTTCGTCCAGTTCCGTATGCATCGGTAGTGACAATACGCACGCAGCCAATTTCTCAGCTACAGGAAAATCACCGTCTTTATATCGAGGATCCAAATATGCCTTCTGCTGATGCAGCGGTACAGGATAATAAATCATCGATGGTATACTGCGTTCGGCCAACCCTTCGCGTAACTTGTCTCTGTCTGCTCCCACCACGCGTAACGTGTATTGATGGAATACATGCGTGGAGTGGGGTTGTCTGCCCGGTATCAGCAACTTGTCGTTGTTCCCAAATGCTTGATCATAGTAGGCTGCAGCCTTCTGACGAGCTGCTATATATTCATTCAAATGCGGCAGTTTGGCATCCAATACTGCAGCCTGAATACTATCCAAACGACTGTTAACTCCAACCATGTCGTGGTGATAACGAACCACCATGCCGTGATTAGCTATCGAGCGCAGACGTGCAGCCAACTCATCATTGTTAGTAAAGATGGCACCTCCGTCACCATAACATCCCAGGTTCTTTGATGGGAAGAAACTGGTACAACCTATATCTCCCATTGTACCGGCCTGCTTGGTCTGCCCGTTTGCGAACGTATATTGTGCTCCAATGGCCTGACAAGCATCTTCTACAATGTACAGATGATGCTCTTTAGCCAGTTGAGTCAACGCTTCCATATCTGCGCATTGGCCGAACAGATGTACCGGCACGATGGCTTTGGTTCGCGGGGTGATGGCGCGACGAACCGACTCAATGTCCATGTTCATCGTTTCCCAATCTACGTCCACTACCACCGGTGTCAATCCCAATAATGCTACCACCTCTGCCGTAGCTATGAACGTGAAGGTCGGAGTTATCACCTCATCGCCCGGCTTGAGACCGAGTCCCATCAGGGCTATCTGCAACGCATCCGTCCCGTTTCCTACCGGAATCACATGCTTGGCACCTGTATATTGCTCCAGGTGCTCCTGAAAAACTGTCACTTGCGGTCCTTTGACGAATGCGGCCGACTCAATGACCTGTTTTATGCCATTGTCTATCTCCTGCTTGATACGCTCATATTGCGTCTGCAGGTCCACCATCTGTATCTTTCTCATAGTGTCTTTCATTGTTCTAATAGAAATTCTACTGTTGACGGATAAGCCCATGCGGCTGTTATATAGGGGTTACTATAACGTAGTTCAACGTTCAATTTGTCTGTGCGTTCGTGCGAATAACGACATACAGCCCGCACATCGCTTGCCGATACTTGGCCAAAATGACTAAAACCGACACGAATGCGCACTTCTACTTCTCGCGGGAAAAGACGCAAATGATAACCATCCGGCACATTCTCTACGCGCAACGGTAGCATCACTTTCTTTTCCGTGAAACGCTCGGTTATGATTCGCACATCTATCGTATCTACTCCGCAACGCACTCCTTTCGGCATCTGCAATGCCACACGGGTATCTGTCGTGTCCGTCAGACCTCGCATCTGCAAACTCTCTGTTGAGATCGAATCTATTCTGTCCAACACTTGTCCTTGCCCATATATCTTCACGCTTTTGCGACTCAATATGGGTGCGCCAACCATCTGATATTCATCGGCTGGAACCAACTCACCATTCAGACAAATAGGCACGTTCTTCTCCTGCTCCGTATAATATGCACAGACCAACTCCTCCGGCGTTGTGCCAATGAGTTGGCTGGTTCCGTGTAGCAGACTGCTCAGACTGCTTCGCAGTACATCCGATGGTACACGTATAGTTCCTCGCTCTCCATGTATATAGGGCCTCAGATCGATAGTCAAACGCAACGGGTCACGCTTGTACGCATTCAGTTGCTTTCCTGCGTCACGAACCTCTATCATCACCGTATCCGGCAATCCGTCTCCGCCTAATCCTATCGCACCGGGTACACCCGTATAACTCACCATCACCGGCACGTACGTGTTGCGCTCCGACTGCATGGCATGGCCAAACCATATGGCAGATGCCAACACCATGAATAGGGCAAACGTCAACACATCTGTCCAACGCATATGGCTGAACTGGCGAGGTAACATGCTTATTTATTTCTTCTCTGAACTTGCCTGCTCTGCATCTGCTATGTCAGCATATACACTCTCTTTTGCTACCTTAATGGTCACTTCTTTTGCGATAGTGATGATGAAGACGTTTTCTTGCACTTCCTTGATCTCTCCGTAGATTCCGCCGGCTGTTACCACTTTATCGCCTTTCTTCATCGCATTGCGTTGCTCTTGCAACTCCTTCTGCTTCTTCGTCTGAGGACGAATCATGAAGAAATAGAATACAACAAAAATCAGGATCATCATGATCCAAAATGACCACTGGCTACCTGCTGCCTGCTGGCCTGCCTGTGCTTGTAAAAAAATCAAATTTAGCATATTTATTGTCAATTATATTTTTCTCAATGATCAATTTACTTCACTCCTTCTGCCTTAAAGAGTTTACCTTCGCGTTGCATTTCTCGCAGTATTTCTGTCAAAATGCCATTGACGAACAGGTGGCTCTTGTCGCCCGAATATTCCTTGGCTAACTCTATATACTCGTTCATAGATACAGTCAGAGCTATCTGCGGGAACTCAATTATCTCGGCCAATGCAGCCTCCAGAATGACGCGATCCATATCGGCCACACGGTCTGCCTCCCAGCCTTTCAGGTGCGAATTGATCAACTGCTCGTACTCGTCATGTCCCTTCAGCGCGTGGCTTAGCAGATCGGTCGCAAATTTACATTCCTCTTCTGCATCAAACATCGGCAACAACTCTGTATCCGGAGTGCTGTCTTCCTGAAAACGCTTAACGGTCTTTATCACATAGCTCAACACAACGTCCAGGTCGTTCTCCCAGTTCACCTTGTCCAACACTACCTCCATCTCCTCCAGCGCGTCACGCAGTTCTGCGCTCTCGGGCATGATATTCTGGTATATACGACGCCATATCTGCTTGTCCTGATCGTACCCTGTCTCCTCGCCGGACATGTAGTCGCGATACCATGTGCTATCCACCAATTGACGATATATAGCACTCACAGCGGGCATTCCGCTATCCCAACTCAGGCGTTGTTCCTGCACGCGATTACGCAGCGCACGATTTTCAAATAGTTGCTGAGCCAATCTATTGTTGATAAAGCGCTTATTTGACGCCCACAACGTGTGAGTCGCACGAGCGCGAGCAGCTTGCTCCTCCTGCTGTTGTTGAGCATAAGCCGTCAATACATTGGCAAAATCCAAGAGAATGAAGTACAGATCATAGGTATCTGCAAAACTCTTCAACAACTCTTTGCGGGCTGTCAAACTTGTTTTTTCCGGATCTTTGTAGAAGGCGAACAACGTCTGTATCACACGTGTTCTCACCAGGGTTCTGTTGATCATATCTTCTTTATTATCGTTACGTACACTTGCGCGCTACATGCGCGAGAATTCAAATCGGCTGCAAAGGTACTACAAAAATTGCACATATGCAAATATAAACAACTTTTTTTTAGAGAAATAGAGTTTACTCTATTGTCGTCTCTCAAAAAAGCTGCTTTGCATATATATCCTTTTTACTCCTCTTCGTAGTAACCTTGCTCTATGCCGTATTGCAACTCCGCATCGGCTATCAATTGCACTTGAGCGCCACTCAAATTACGTCCTTCGTCTTTCAACGCATTCAACACGTAATCAAGCTGTTCTGTCTCATCCACTTCGCCGTCCAGATACTCCATCTCGCCTGTCTTCGGATCTTCACGAAGCAGACCTTTCTCTTCCAGATAATCGTCCATCAAATCCAATACCAACAGTATATCATCTGCTGTCATATTGCCGCGATCTTGAGCAGGAATAGCGTTGTAGATGTACTCAACCAATTGACGCTCATCTGCGTCCAATAGAGATAATTCCAATGTGTTATTTTCCATCGTTTTGTTGTTTTATTGTCCCTTTAAAAATTTGGCGCAAAATTACTACAAAAAAATGATATACGCAAGCGCGCACGCATTTTTCGTAAATATTTAGGATATCATGACTTTATTTGTTTTTTAATGAGACACCGGTGATCTGTCAACTAAAAAAAGAAAGGACCGCCACTGCGGTCCTTGTACCGGGTACGATAGTTTAAACACCTTACATTACTTATGCACCCTAATGCTATTACAGTTAAGTTAAAGTTTGGGTTT
>JAILDU010000077.1 GCA_024689005.1 Paludibacteraceae bacterium | reverse complement strand
GATCAAGCGCGAACATAGAACGGCGTGACCCTTGCGGTCACGCAGGCTGTGCCTTTAGGGTAGCGGCGTACAGGGTAGCCGCGACCGCCATTCGGCCGTCATTTAGCGATCGTTACCATAGGATAACCATAGGATAACCATAAGATACCCATAGGATAAACCTCTGTAACCCATAACCTGTCTACTGTAACATATATATACATAGTATATATACTTTTTCTTGCCTTCTGCCGCACTCCTAACACAAAAAATACCATAAAAAAGCTCCAAACTATTGCACATGTCGTAAAAAAGTATTACCTTTGCTGCGAATTTAATCAAAAACACACTATATTATGCGAAAAATCTTTTCTCTAATCTTAGCCTTCGCATTCGTCTGTATGCCGGCTAACGCACAGTTCCTCAAGAACTTAGGTAACGCAATCAACAAAGCTGCTACCTCTTCAAAGTCTTCACAACAATCACAACAATCTCAACAACCACAGCAGAACCAGCAGGATACTCAGAAAGCCCCGCAAAAACAGTCTGGCAAAGTCTATTATGTAAGTAACGCAGGCGGCGCGCGTGCTGATGGATTGAGTGCTGCTACTTCTAAAAAAGACATCCAGGCTGTCCTCAATCTCATCCGTGACAACGGAGAAGATGGAGCCACTATCCGTGTTTGCGAAGGCAACTACCTCGGATACATGAACTCAGGATTCATTGAGATATACAACTGGGTTACTATCGAAGGTGGATGGAATGCTGACTTCACAGAGCGCAACCCGCTCAAATATATCACCAAAATGGAGCCAACCCAGGAGCAACAGGGACACAATACCTCAAAAGGTATGATTCATGTCAATCGCGCTCTGGATGAAGTTGGTTGCAAGACGCCTAAAGGCACGCTCGTCATCGATGGTATTTTCTTTAATCTGGGCCTCGAGAACAACTATATGCCGGCTGATCCTTCAGATCCGCGTAACGGATGTCCTTCCGACAAGTTCGAGACCGGACGTCTTCTCGACAATCCGCAGCAACAACCGCAACACCAGATCTTCTATTCCGATGGATGGATTGCTGGTAACGTTATTATTCGCAACTGCTTGATTCTCAATGGCGTTTATTGTGGCTTGCAATTCTGTAACCGTTGTGGAGAAGTGGAGATCTGCAACAATGTCTTTGTCGGTAACCGAATGAGTGCTGTCCGCATCACCGGCGGTGATAAGTACGGCGAGGCTTCGCATGTCCATTTCCACCACAACACGGTCGCTTTCTCTTGGTGTCGCGACAAGGAGCAGGGGGATATGGGTTACGGCTACGAGTGTATGACGTACATCAACTGTGATTTGCACAATAATATCTTCGCTTGCAACAACTATGCTGCCATCGCTCGTACTCACGTTCTCTCCGGACCGGACACTCCTATCGAGAACAAGCGCAAAACCAATATCTTTGACAATGCTTTCTTCATGAACCCGTCTGATCTCCAACTCCCCGGAGCTGGAGGAGGCAAGTGGACTAACGTCAAAGTGGAGAACTTCGAAGACCTCGAAGAGCGCATCGTACCGAAAGTGGAAGGCAACTTTGAAATCCAAAAGGGTGACGCCTTTATTGACGCCCTCGATCCGGATTATCTCGAGGCTTATGCTAACCTCAAGGTCCTCACTTCCAGTTCTTTCAATCCTAATTCTGCCGCTAACCTCTATCGCCAGGCTCATGGCATGAATATGCAAGGATCAGAAACTATTCGTCCTTCTATGTACGGCAATCGCTATAACTTCGATTGGGCACTCAAACTCTTCGGCGCTAAAGCCGGCTACGGAGCTCAATTACCGAAGTAATAAATTTTTTCTTATAAAAAAATCCTGCATGCACTTGCGCATGTGGGATTTTTTTTGTACCTTTGCAGCCGATTTTCTAATTTTAGCGTTTTATGGCTTTAAAAGACAGCATAAATGACTTGCTCGGACAAGTCAACCAAATGAAAGCAGCAAATGCCGAAGAGATTGAAGCGCTGCGTATCAAATACTTAAGTAAGAAGGGCGAGATTACCGCGCTCTTCAATGAGTTTCGTAATGTAGCACCCGAGGAGAAGCGTGAGCTGGGACAGTTGCTCAATCAACTCCGCCAGCAGGCTGAGAATCGTATCAACGAGATGCGTGAGCAGTTTGCTGAGAAAGCAGCCGAAGCTGACCGCCTTGACTTGACGCGCACGCCCGATCCTATTGAAATCGGTACCCGCCATCCGCTTTCGCTCGTCAGAGAAGAGATTATCGACATCTTCTCGCGTATCGGTTTTACGGTTGCCGAAGGACCCGAGGTAGAAGACGATAAGCACGTTTACGGCATGCTCAACTTCGCGCCTGAGCATCCCGCACGCGACATGCAGGATACTTTCTTTGTAGAGAAAGAGATGGGCATTCAGAAGCCGACAGACATCCTACTTCGTTCCCATACTTCCTCTGTCCAGACTCGTGTCATGACCAGCCAGAAACCGCCTATTCGCGTGCTCTGTCCTGGACGTGTATTTCGCAACGAGGCTATCTCTGCGCGCGCACACTGCTTCTTCCACCAGGTAGAAGGACTCTATATCGACAAGAACGTTAGTTTTGCCGACCTGCGCGAAGCGCTCCTCTATTTCTCTAAAGAGATGTTCGGACCAGAGACCAAGATTCGTCTGCGTCCGTCTTACTTCCCGTTCACCGAACCGAGTGCCGAGATGGATATCAGTTGCGACCTTTGTGGAGGTAAGGGATGTTCGTTCTGCAAAGAAACAGGATGGGTCGAGATACTTGGTTGTGGTATGGTGGATCCTAACGTTCTCGAGTCATGTGGTATAGATAGTAAGGTCTATAGCGGATTTGCCTTCGGTATGGGTGTTGAGCGTATCACCAACCTCAAGTACCGCGTCAAAGACTTGCGTATGTTCTCGGAAAACGACGTCCGCTTCCTGCGCCAGTTCGAGAGTTGCTAACTATTAGGATCCTGCATGCCCTCGGCGTGCGGGATCCTTAACAAATAGTGTCACCCTAATGACCAAAGAAGAGAAATACCAAAATTTGTTGCCGCAGATACAATCACTCGTCAGCGGCGAAACAGATACTATCGCCAATATGGCTAACGTGGTGGCGGCTTTGCATGAGGCGTTCGGCTTTTGGTGGACAGGCTTCTATTTTGTCAAAAACAACGCACAAAAGAATACTGAAGAATTAGTTCTCGGACCATTCCAGGGACCTATCGCCTGCACGCGAATCCCCTTCGGACGTGGAGTCTGTGGTACTGCGTGGCAACGCGCCGAGACAATAGTTGTTCCCGATGTACATTCTTTTCCGGGACATATTGCCTGCTCGTCCGCTTCTAATAGCGAAATAGTTGTGCCGGTTATCCGTAACGAACATGTTGTTGCGGTACTTGATATAGATAGCAGAGAGTTTGGCACTTTTGATGATACAGACCGCCGATATTTAGAATTATTAACTCAAAACCTTAATATGTTATGATGGAGCATTTGATTCCTGCGTGGATGTTAATCCCGTTTGCAGTGATGCTGCTCTGCATCGCTGTCCTGCCTCTCATTCCCCATGTTGGCGAATGGTGGGAACACAATTTACACAAATTGTATGTATCTCTCTTTCTGGGTTCTATTGCCGGAGTGTGGCTCTGCTTCAACGGCATGGACCATGAACTGATTCACCAGATGGTTTATGACTACGTGCCGTTCATCTTGTTGCTGATGGCACTCTTCGTTACTACCGGCGGTATCTGTATTCGAGGTGACCTCAAGGCTACTCCGCAAACCAGTACCATCATCCTCGCTATCGGATGGGTCTTGGCTTCTTTTATGGGAACAACCGGGGCGGCTATGCTGCTCATCCGTCTCGTTCTGGCTACTATTCAGCAACGTAAGTACCGCGTTCATACCGTACTCTTCTTTATTGCTATCGTTGCTAACTGTGGTGGTCTGCTCTCGCCGCTTGGTGATCCTCCTTTGTTCCTCTTGTTCCAAAAGGGCACACCGTTTATATGGTGGATGCAGAATATGTTCCTTGAGTGGTTCGTAACCGGCGCACTCCTATTGACCGCCTATTTCCTCCTGGATGTCTATTACTATCGCAAAGAGCCAACCGAGAATATTATGGCCGATGTGCGCGAGAGTACAAAACTGCAAGTGTCCGGACTTGTCAATATTTTCTGGCTGCTCTGCGTTATTTGTTCCACCATGTTCATCAATTCTACCTATATTCCGCAGATGGGGGCAGAACACGCTCCGTGGTATATTAAGTTGCTCCGTGAGTGGGCTTTCATTCTTATCATTCTCGGATCGTGGGTTACTACCAAGAAGGAAGTGCGTGTCAAGAATAATTATTCCTGGACCCCTATTCTCGAGGTTGCATGTGTCTTCCTCGGTATATTTGCTACCATGACGCCGGCTCTCATGTTCTTGCAGCAGAATCCGCTGCCCGTGCATGCTCCTTGGCAATTCGTCTATTGTACAGGTGCCCTAAGTGCATTCCTTGACAATGCGCCGACAGCCATGGTCTTCCATGCTACGGCTACCACCTTGCCCGTTGACGCAGCAACTGCCGTCGCAGGTATTGCACCTGAGTTCATGAAAGCTATCTCTATGGGAGCTGTCTTCTTTGGTGCATTGACTTATATCGGTAACGGACCTAATTTTATGGTAAAGGCTATTGCTGAACAAGAGGGTATTGAGATGCCGTCATTCTTCGGCTATATGATTAAGTTCAGCCTGATCATCTTGTTGCCGATTTATATCATCGTACAATTATTGTTTATCTAATATGAGTTTATTTGATCAAATCAGCGAGGACATCAAAAAAGCGATGCTCGCTAAGGACAAAGTGGCGCTCGATGCGCTTCGAGGTATAAAAAAAGAGTTTCTTGAGGCCAAAACCGCTAAAGGCGGCGACGGCGAGTTGCATGACGACAAAGCGCTGCAGATTCTCCAGAAAATGGTGAAGCAACGCAAGGAGTCTGCGGATATGTTCACTCAGGCCGGACGTGCTGAACTGGCTGCTGACGAATTGGCACAATGCAAAATCATCGAGCAATACTTGCCGGCTATGTTGAGTGATGAAGAACTGACTGCTGCGCTGCGCGAGATCATTGCACAAGTCGGAGCTGCTGGACCGCAAGACATGGGCAAAGTAATGGGAGTGGCTACCAAGCAGTTAGCAGGTAAAGCCGAAGGCAAAGCCATCAACCTCAAAGTACGCGAACTATTAGCACAATGAGACACCGGCTTCTCTTCCTATTGATAGCAGCGGGCACTTTCGTGTCCGCTGTTGCTCAATCTGCTCAACCGGCAGATTGCGTTCAATCTGCTGATAGCATTCAAGCAACAGATAGTATCTATCCGACCGATAGTGTTAAGAGTGGTTCATGGATAACCGCTATTACCGATTGGTATAGTGCCCATATGAACTATGCGTCTATCACCGCACTCATGGCTGTTGAGTCTTCCTTCATACCTTTCCCGAGCGAAGTGGTTATCCCGCCTGCTGCCTTTGTAGCAGAAGATCCGGAAAGTGCTGTCTGTGTTTCGGATAGTTATGTAGTCAATGTGTTGTTGATTATCCTTTTCGGTACACTTGGAGCCATGATAGGGGCGATTATCAACTATCTGCTTTCTCTATGGCTCGGGCGCGCAATCATTTATGCTTTTGCCGATAGCCGCTTGGGACATATGCTGTTGCTCAGCCGAGAGAAACTCGAGCAAGCGGAAACGTACTTCAACGAGCACGGTAAAATCAGTACTTTTGTCGGACGATTCATTCCCGCTATTCGTCAGCTTATCTCTATTCCTGCAGGACTCAGTAAGATGCATTTCGGATGGTTCCTCTTCTATACCTTTCTTGGAGCAGGTATTTGGAACTCTATCCTTGCTGTCTTAGGCTATGTGGCTCATGGCCAGGCAGACCTCATAAACAAATATAGCCACGAACTGAGCGTGGCCATATTGTTATTGCTTGGGGCAGTGATCTTGTATTTCGTGGTTAAGAAACTTATTTCTTCAGCCAATCGAAAATAACTTTGCGTTTGTCTATCATTTCTGCTATTACGCACGCGAAAAACCAGCCCAACAGAAAGAATAGGATAGTGCATTTCATGCGGCTGCATACCGGCTTCGGATCAACTGCAAAATGGTTTTCTAATACAACAGGTGCATTTGCAAGCATCAAACGGTAATCATCGTTTTGCAGATGTGCCTGTTGTTGGTATATCTCCTTCAAGAAGAGGTGAATACGACGGTCGCCATAGAAATTAACGCCGTTAGATTCCTTTCCCTTCATCGGCTGTGCACTATTCGCATTGTAGAAGTAATAACTGCTTGTTAGGCTATCCAGTTTCTGTGCCTGGCGATGATTAAAAGCCACTTTCTCTTGCAGGTTTGGCAGATATGCAACATATGCCTGTTGCATGGCCTCGTTGCTGTTCAGTGCTTCCATCAGCGCATCTTCTATTTGTGGCAACTGACCGAGTAGGAAATGCTTAATTTGGAACTGCAAACAAAGGCGGTCGTGCATCTGTACTTTTACTGTATCCGTTGGTGACGATTTGCGCTTATAATCTATGTAGTCCGGTGTCTCATCATTCAGACAATCAATCACGCGGTAATTGGTGAAATGTCCCACCATGCGTGTTGATGTGAACTCCATGAGGTGCGCACTGGAGGGAGTCATTCCCAGTTGCACGGAAGCATATGCTTCTTCAAACTGTGTGATGGTTGGTCCGTTCAGGAATGCTATCGCGTTGACTCTATAGGACAGATTGTCCCTGCGCGTGTGATAGATTGCGCCTGCTGTTGCCAATACTACGATGGGTATCACTAACCACCAGTAACGATAAGTCAGACGTAACATCTTTGCAACAAAACTTCCCAATGCTGCACAGCCGCGACCGATTGCACGCGCGCATGCCACGCACAATTCAAAGAAATTCATTTCGTGTTGTGTTTCCATATGTCAATTGTCAATTTTTATCAATTTCTTCTGATCCATCCGAACGGACGATGAGCGGGCTCCTGTTGCCCGGTTGGCTTGGACTCATCATCTTCAATAGTTATGACTATGTCTTCCGCAGATGTAGATGGTGTATACTCGCGCTGTTGGTTAACAGGCTGTTCAGGTTGCGCAAATAGTGTGCCGCTTAGGTCCAGTGACACTGTTTTCTCATCTTCCCTCTGATTTCCGCTCAGGTCTGGCGGGTAGTTATCTTTGATGGCTTCAGGGATGCTTTTTCCGTCCTCTTCATCCTCCGAAGGCAGTCCATTCACCTTGTAACCGGTTGCTATGATGGTAACACGTACATCCTCGTCCAGGCTGTCATCAATCGATGCTCCCCATTGTACTTCAATATCACTGCCGACCTCCTGCACAAACTCATTTATCTGGTCTATCTCTTCCATGACGATGGCATGTTCAGTAGAGCAGTAGAACTGCAGCAATATGCGCTCTGCTCCATGCACGTCATTCGTGTTGACGAGCGGCGAGTTCAATGCATTGTTGATTGCGTTGGTAATACGCTTCTCGCCGGACGCACGACCCACATTCATAATTGCTACACCGCCTTTCTTCAGCGTGTTGCGCACGTCGGCGAAGTCGGTGTTTACGTATCCCGGTATTGTTATTATCTCTGCTATGGCACGGGCTGCATTGGCCACCACGTCATCCGACTTGCTGAAAGCATTCAGCAGGTTCAACTCCGGATAAATCTGCTTGAGTTTCTCGTTGTTGATAATCAAGATAGCGTCCACATGCTTGGCCAAGCGAGCCACTCCGGTCATCGCTTTTACTATCTTGGGATTGCCCTCAAACGCAAACGGTATAGTGACGATACCCACGGTCAGAATACCCATCTCTTGCGCCACTTCTGCCACAACGGAAGAAGCGCCTGTTCCTGTTCCACCGCCCATTCCGGCTGTGATAAATAGCATTTGTGTGCCATCGTTCAGTGCCTCGCGTATATGATCGCGGCTCTCTTCTGCATATTGACGAGCGGTCTCAGGGTCGCCTCCTGCTCCTAGTCCCGGGCCTAATTGCAATTTGCATGGCACCGACGATTTGTTCAGAACTTGACGATCGGTATTGCACACCAAAAACGACACGTCTTTCAGCCCCTGACGATGCATGTAGTTAACTGCGTTGCAACCGCCACCACCAACACCTATCACTTTTATGATGCTATCTTCTGTCAACCCGTCCAAGGGTAATGTAATCAGTTCGTCGTCCATAATATCTATTTTGAGTAGTTTTTATTGATCAATAAACATGTCTAATGTCGATTCTTTGACACGGGCAAAAAATCCCGGTTTGGGAACCAATTGGTTCTTGTGGCTGTCGCGGTAATCCTGACCGAGCAGGATTGTTCCCACCAGCGATGTATATGTCGGCATCAGATATTTTTCCTCCGTATCGCGGTGGAGCAGCAAGTCGTGTGCGCCATATTGTACTTGCACGGATGTCTGTTGCTGCAGATATTCGACCATACCGTTCAGCATGCTGGCTCCGCCGGTTATGTAGAGTGTCTGAATGCGGTCTTCCACGTTCTTCAGTTCTTCCAGCAGTGGGGCCAATATCTCACGCAGTTTGATATCTATCGCATCTGCCAATTCTTCTGCCGTAATCACCAGTTCCGCCACTTCTGCCGTCGGAGCTGCAGGTACGCGCAATCGCACATTCTTCTCCACCAGAGCCGATGAGGCTGAACCAAATCGTTTCTTCAGCACTTCTGCTGTCTGAAATGTCAGCCCTTGCTGTTCTATCATCCTCGTTATGTGATAACCGCCTTTCGGCACTACTTTGTTAGCCAGATATTGCCCGCCTTTATAAACGGTCAGACTCGTCGTCTGCGCTCCCATGTCCAGTACTGCGCAGCCGTTCATCAGCACGTGATTACCATCGCACGTAGCAAATGCGGATAGCAGACACTCTGGGCGAACAAAGGCATGTTCTATACTCCTTCCTGCTTGTGTAAAGGCTTTATGCAACTGGCTTTCTATGGCCTTGCGACCGAAAAAGGCTATATAGTGTGCTTCCACTACTATCGCACGCTGATCGCTGGTCGGTATCTCATCTTGTTCCTTCCCGTCCAGCACAAAATAGCTCGGTACGAGACCTAAGACGGCTGCTTCGGGATTGCGTGCCTCTATCTTCTCTTTGCATTCTATCTCCATGTCGTCCAGCAGTTGCTGAGTCACCTCTTTCTTCCTGGCTTGATCGCGCTTGCTGCGTACTGCCACTATCTGCATCGATTGTCCACCCAGCGAAACGAAAGCTGTCGGCAGATATGCTAAACCAATACGGTTGGCCAACAGTTTGAGCACTTCAGCTATGGCAAAGCCCGCATTGCTCGATTGAGTTATTATGCCTTGCTCCACGCATATATTGCCGAACTTTTGGGCGTGCTCTTCCACTCCCAATATCTGAAACAGATCGGGAGCCAACTGACGCGCCGCCATCGCTCTTATACTGTCGCTACCAAGGTCTATGGCCACCAACGGAAGCGAGTCTGCTGTTTGTGCTTGTTTTCTCGACATCTGGTCTATCCAACTATTATCAATTATTTTCTGTTCTTCCTATTATTTGCCCCTTAAAGCGAATATCCAACTCTTCATAGTGTTTCCCCTCTGTTGCCGGACCGCTATTCTCCTGGAACGTACGTAGTTTATTCAATTTCCGTTCGTAATCATTCAGGCTACCCAGCACTATCCGAGGCTGATTCGTTCCTCGCAGGCACACATATGCCATCTGAGTCGATTTCATATAGAGGTGGTCTATCCGTTGCTTCCAATAATCATCACCTTGCAGCCATTCCGCAAAATCCGCCAATTGGGTAGATGCTTGCTGCTGGCCTACAAAACCCGTTACGCGCAATACGCTGTCTTTTACCGCCGCACGCGCCTGCATAACGCGTCTGTCCGTGTCTATCAGATAGGTCTCTGTCGGTGTCTGTACGCGCAGTAACGGCACACGTTGATTGATATTCACTCGCACTTCCTGCCATGGCGTAACATAGCATTCCGCGCTACGAACCATCGGATGACGTCTCACGGCATTCTCTATCCGTTGCAGCGACAACTTGTCTATCGGTCTGCCCACAGGATTGATATCCTCGGCACGAAGCAATGCATCCAACTCGTTGCGAAAAACGTACTCACGTTGTTTGCCGTCATTCAGGATATACACTATCGCCTGACATGTATCTGACGAAGGGCGCATTGCGTAGCCCCACACAAAAGCGGACACCAATAGAGTTAGTGTCAGCACAACGCCTATCGTCTTCAGTACTATGACGGTTGTCCTGTTCAACTTGTTTTCTTCTTAACAGTTCTTCAATGCTCTGCTTACGTCCGGTACCAAGCGGTCTATGTCACCTGCTCCCACCGTCAGTATAACCAGCGGTTCCTGTGCCTTCTGCACTTTCTCTTCCAGCACGCCTACCAGGTCTTTCTTCTCAACTACTCTGCCGCCCAACATCTCACTTGTCACGCCCGGAATAGGCAACTCGCGAGCAGGGTAGATCGGAAGCAATATGCACTCGTCCAATGTCCTCAATACCTGCTTGAAGCCTTCCGCGAAATCTCTCGTTCGCGTGTACAAGTGCGGCTGAAATACACCTATCAACTTGCGGGTGGGGTAGAGTTTGCGTATCGAATCTATCGACGTGGCTATCTCTTGTGGATGGTGGGCGTAGTCGTCTATGTACACCACTTTTGGCGTGTTCACGTGTATATTAAATCGTCTCCAAACGCCTTTGAACGAAGCCGCTTGACTCTTCATCACCTTCTCCCATTCGCCCGGTAGTTCGTCCTGCTCCTCTTCTTTTATGATCCACGCTACAGCCATGGCAGCCACGGTGTTTTCTATGTTAACCCATACCGGAACGCCCAAGCGAATGTCGCTAACGACCTCTGACGGAGTGTGAAAATCAAATTCTATCTGTCCTTCGCTCACACGTATGTTCTCCGCGTAGAAATCCGGCAGGTCTGCTGTTCCTTCGTTCTTGTCCAAAACACCATATGTGTAACATTTCACTCCGGGTTGCAATCTCGGCTCCAACGCTATGCCGTGCTTCATCACCAACGCATCGGTTATCAGGCTGGTGTAGTGTGCAAAGGCCTCGCGATATGCCTCCGGCGAACCGTATATGTCCAGATGATCCGGATCTACGGCCGTTACCACAGATATATATGGCGTCAGATGGTGAAACGAACGATCATATTCATCGGCTTCCACCACGACGTACTCGCTTTGCGAATCTATCAGCACATTCGTGTTATAGTTCATGCTTATGCCGCCCAAGAACGCGTTCACACCATCACCACCTTCACCATTCGCCATTCGCCCATTCATTTGCCCGTTCGCCATTAAATGGGCCAGCGTTGTGCTCGTGGTCGTCTTGCCGTGCGTGCCGGCTACGCATAACGCTTTCTTCTGACGCGTTACCAACCCCAACACTTCTGCGCGCTTGCGAATGTCATATCCCTGGTCCTGCAGATAGGTGTATATGGCATTGCTGCTCGGCACGGCAGGAGTACGCACAACCAGCGTCTTCTCTTGCGAAATGACCAACTTACCGTCTTCCTCCAGACTTGGACAATCGCTTATCGCCAAATGATCATCGCCGTAAACGATGGTCATTCCTTCTTCCTCCAACTCCCGTGTCAACGGTGATGGAGTGCGATCATAGCCGTATATGGCATAACCATTATGTTGAAAATAACGGGCCAAAGCACTCATTCCTATGCCTCCGATGCCCAGAAAAAAGAAGTTCTCAATATCCTTTGATTGTAACATAGCCTAATAACGCAATCTAAAAACCGCGCAAAGGTACAAAAAAAAAATAATATACACAAATAATTGAGTATTTATTTTTAATAAATAGTATAAAATACTATACTTTGCATTTCCGGCGCATTGTTTACGCTACTCCTTCACTCTTTCAATCCCTCACTCTTTCACTCTTTAATTCTTCATTCTTTCATTCTTAATTCTTTAATTAATCCGCTGTCGATTACGATAGATACACGATA
>JAILDU010000076.1 GCA_024689005.1 Paludibacteraceae bacterium | reverse complement strand
GATCAAGCGGATAAAGTATATCCGTGATGAACTTCACATTACGCGCATTGAGGCCATTCGCCGCGAACTGAAGAACAACACGAAACACTCTGACGAACGACAAGCTGCTTTGGATATTCTTCTCCGCGTAAGAGAAGAACTGTGTGAAATACGCAAAATGATTAAATAAATGAAGATAGATTGGAAGAAACTGGCACCCTATGCGGTTGCTTTGGTAGCATTTTTTGCTTTTGCATTGATTTACTGCTCTCCTCTGCTGGAGGGGAAAGTTCTGCAAGCCGGTGATGTTAATACCTGGGAAGGTGCTTCACATGAGTTGCGCGAATACAAAGAGACAACCGGTCGTACGGCCTGGTGGACCAACTCCATGTTCAGCGGCATGCCGGCTTTTCAAATTAGCGGAAGTACGCCAACTAACCAACTACGAGGCAAAGTAGAAGATATTATACACTTCGGGTTCAAAGAAAATATTGGCCCTATTGGATTACTATTGGGATATCTATTCGGTTTCTTCTTCATGCTGCGTTGTTTTAAGGTTAATCCGTGGCTCAGCATCGTAGGTTCCTTTGCTTTGACGCTATCTTCATACTATATGCTAATCATCCCTGCCGGTCACATGACAAAAGCGAGCGCTATCAGCTGCTTGGCTCCAATAGTCGGAGGTACATATGCCGTATTTAGAAAGGATTATTGGTTGGGAGCCCCATTGATTACTATATATGGGATCATGGGCATTACCTTGCACCCGCAGATGACTTACTATTTTATGATGCTCATCGGAGTGATGATTTGCGTAGAGATTTATCTTCATGTTAAAGAGAAACGTTGGAAAGATCTGGGGATCGGTTTCAGCATATGTACTCTCTGTGCCCTGCTTATTCTTGGCACAAAGATCAGCTGGTGGCAGATGAACAACGACTACCTCAAAGAGACTATGCGAGGAGGTCACAGTGAGTTGCGCCAAGACGAGAAATTTGAATCTGAGAAAGTTGGCTTAGACATCAAATATGCCACCGATTGGAGTTACGGCAAAACAGAAACGCTTACTCTGCTCGTTCCGAACATGATGGGTGGCGCAAGCGGATATAACGTGGGCGAGAAATCCGTTATGTATGACGAATTGGTTAAACTTGGTGTTCCTAAGGGTTCTGCCAAACAGTTCTGCAAAGGCGCACCAACTTATTGGGGAGAGAAAATGTTCACCAGCGGCGCTGTATATGTGGGCGCTATCATTTGCTTCCTTTTCCTGCTGGCATTGCTTATTGTTCCCGGTCCGTACAAATGGGGGTTGCTCTTCGCCACATTGGCGTCCATATTGTTAGCCTGGGGCAAGAATTTTATGCCGCTCACACAGTTCTTCTACGACTATTTCCCCATGTACAACAAATTCCGTACAGTGGAGTCCATTATGGTCGTAGCGGAAGTAACCATTCCGTTGTTGGCCTTCCTGGGTCTGCAACAGATATGGGAACACCGTGATGAAAAGAACAAATATGGCAAACAGGTCTTGATTGCCGGAGGTATCACAGCCGGTATTTGTTTGTTGTTGGCACTCTTTGGCGGAACAATGTTCAACTTCACATCCAGTTTTGACAATCAGTGGAAGCCGCAGGTAGGAGAAGAAATCTACCACATCATCATTGACCAACGTATTGCGATGATGAAGTCCGATGCTTGGCGTTCATTCGGATTGGTTACTGTTGCAGCTTTTGTGATATGGTTGTATATCAAAGACAAACTGAAGGCTTCTTATGCACTGAGCATATTGGCCGCACTGATACTTATCGATTTGGTTCCTGTTGATCGTCGATTCTTCGGTAGCGATAACTTTGTTAACAAAAAGGACAACAATCGCTATTTCGCAATTCAACCTTGGGAAGAACAGATTCTTCAAGATAAGAGTTTGAACTATCGTGTACTGAATATGGCCGCTAATACATTCAACGATGCGCGTACAAGCTACCGTTTGAAATCAATAGGTGGTTATAGTGCTGTCAAACTGCGCCGTTACCAAGACTTGATAGACGAGCATATCAGCAAAATGAACTGGAATGTCATCAATATGCTCAATGCCAAGTATATTGTTACTCAACGTGGCGTAATGCAGAATCCGGATGCCATGGGCAACGCTTGGTTTGTCAACTCTGTACAGTTTGTTCCGACTCCGGATGACGAATGTGCAGCACTCAACACATTAGATTTGAAATCAACGGCCATCGCAGATGAGAAATTCCGTGATATACTGACGTGCGACGCCCAACCGAGCGAAACCGACAAGATTGAATTGACGGCATATTCTCCGGACCAACTAGAATATACTTATAGTCTGGCTAATCAACGCGTTGCTGTATTCTCCGAGATTTATTATCCGGAGGGATGGCACCTCTATTGCGATGATGAGGAGATTCCGGTTGGTCGCGTGGACTATACTCTCCGTGCAGCAATTCTTCCGGCCGGAGAACACAAACTGCATATGGAATTTATTCCGGCCGCACTAACTACAGATAGATGGTGCATGGTTATACTGATTTTGAGTCTATTACTCTGCATCGCCGGTTTTACATGGCCCTTATACAAGAACTATTTACCCCCAAAAAAATGCGCTTGAGCATGAGTCTTCGTCCTTTGCATATTATCATGCCGATGGCCGGTGAAGGTAGCCGTTTCAGTCAGGCCGGTTGGACCACTCCCAAGCCGTTGATTGAGTTGAACGGACTTCCGTTATTCCGGCATGCCATCAGTAGCGTACAGACAGAAGACATTCAAATGAAGTATTCTTTTATTGTGCGTCAAAATCATATTGATGATTATGCAATTGACAAAGGGATACAGGCTTTTTTGCCGGAAGCAAATATCTTTGCCGTCCAGAAAACAACCCGCGGCGCTGTAGAGACATGCTTGATGGCTGAGCGTGTAATTGACGACAATGATGCAGTTATTGTGATGGACTGCGATTTGGAGTTTCGCAGCAAACGTTTCATCGAACTGATCAAGCGCGCTTTGTCTGTGCCCGGTAGCGATGCAGAAGGAGGAGCATTGGTCTCTTTTGAGAGCGATAGTCCCAAGTACAGCTATGCAGAAATAGATAAGAACAATGTGGTATTGCGCACTGCGGAGAAAGAAGTAATCAGCCACCATGCCTTGTGCGGAGCCTATTTCTTCAGTTCCGGCAAACGATTCAAACAAGTAGCACATCAATTGATGAACGAGCAGAACTTCGCAAAGCCGGAGTATTACGTATCATTGCTATTCAACTACATGATAGCCGCCAACGAAAGAGTTTATTTAGCTCAGATGGAAGAGTACCACTCGTACGGAACACCGGAAGAACTGAAACAATACATGTCATGATACAAGCCATTATATGCGATTTTGATGGTACATTAGCCAATACCTTTGCTGCAAATTACCATGCCTATAGGGATGCCTTCTGCGAACAGGGATTGACCTTAACCGAAGATGATTATCGCGCGGCCTTCGGATTGCGGTTCGACGGTTTCATGCGAATGGCCGGAATAGAGGACATCGAGGTAGCACGCAGAATCCGTGAGCGTAAGAGAGAACTCTATCCGCAATATTTTCATTTGCTGAAACCCAATACGCGTTTGTTGGAAATGGTACGTGCCTTTCACCAAGGAGGAGGCAAAACGGCTATCGCATCCACTGCACGTCGCGAGAACCTGGAGGCAGCGCTGAAAAATATGGGAGCAACCGATATATTTGATGTCATCCTGTGCGGCGAGATGGTGGAACATGGCAAACCTCATCCGGAAATATACCTCAAGGCATTGGATATGTTGCAGGTAAAGGCAGACGAGGCATTGTGTTTTGAAGATTCGCAAACCGGTATGCAGGCCGCACAAGCCGGCGGAGTACAATGTATCCGTGTGACTAACGATTGGTATATAGAATAAGGCAATGGAATTGATTGTTAAAGGACATAGCGGTTATCAAATAGATATCGTTCGCGAAGGGAATGATCTCTATGTGTACAAGCGTTGCAGTGATGCTGACAAGGCAACACGCTTGATGCGTCAAGCTGCCAAGCAAGAACAAGCAACCACACACCGCCACACCGGTTTCCAGACTCCGCACATTCTCGCTGCAGAACAAAACGGAGACAATGCGTCCATCAAGATGGAATACATCTATTCGCGCAACTTCATGGAGTATTTTGAGTCCGCAGGATTTGAGCAAATAGATTATTTCATTCACACCTTGATACGATATATCGAAGAAGAGTTGGCTTTGTCACCCCTACAAACCATAGATACACGAATTGTTACGGACAAATTCAGCTCTGTAGAAAAGACCGTTAACACCAATCCCCATATTCGTAAAGATGAACGTTTGGCTAACATCATGGAGAAATCCAAACGACTGCTAACCGGTATCAACGAATGGAAAATGCCAATCGGAATATGTCACGGCGATTTGACTTTCTCCAATATACTTTTCACCGCCAACACCTATTATTTGATTGATTTCCTTGACTCCTTTATTGAGTCTCCGCTTTTGGATATTGTCAAACTGCGTCAAGACTCTGCGCATATATGGTCCGCTAAGTTATACACCAAGCCTTATGACCCCATCCGTTTGGGCATTATATGTCAGAAGATTGACTCCGAATTGGATACCTATTTCCAGCGATACGATTGGTACAAGGGATATTACCGTCCACTGCAAGTATTGAATCTTTTGCGTGTACTGCAATACGCTAAAGAGGATGCCATAATTGATGATTTAGAAACCGAAATCTCCAAATTGCTATATGCCATTTAATCTTATAGTTCCCATAGCATCGTACAAAAGCGAGTACTTACATTCTCTGCCTGCTGTATTCATAAAAGGAGAGGATGGACTGATGCCATGCATCAAGGCTGTTCTATCACTCGATTTCACGCTGTTCGACCATATCTTTTTCACGATTCTACGAATCATGGAAGAGAAACATCATTTGTGCGCATTGCTGAAAGAACAATTTCATGAAATAGGACTCGCCAAAGCCGAGATTATAATTCTCGACAATCCAACCCTTTCACAACCGGAAACTATTTATCAAACCATACTGCAAGCAAATATCAAAGGATCCATATTTATAAAGGACGCTGACTGCAGTTTTTGCGGAGAGATATTACCTCAAAATGGAGTTGTTATCTACCCCTTGGAATCACTGAAATGGGTTAATCCCCAGAACAAGAGTTATGTAGCCGTGGATGATCATTTCTATGTCACCAACATTATTGAGAAGAAAATCATCAGTCACTATTTTCTTGCTGGAGGATATTGCTTTGAGGATTTAGACTTATATTGCCGTTATTATCAACGCTTTGCAGGGCAAAAAGGATTATACCTATCGCATATCATCTATTCCATGTTATTGGACAAATACTCATTCCGCCCGATATTGGCAACCGAATATACTGATTTTGAAACGCTTGTTCAACTATGACAAAGCATATTCCAACTGTTGTTATTACATACATGCCATCTCGTTGGCGTCCACTGCAAGTATACATCTACGGATTATATGAGTTGGAACGAATGGGAGAAATCAAACTCCAATTCAGGTGCAATTGGTTATATCGTCTATCCACTATCATACCCGATTGGCCGCACTTAGGCGGTGCTATCCACCAAATTGGTATTCACACAAGAGAAGAGTCATACATGATGGAGGGATATGTAGAATTAGATGGTAAACGCCGCTACTTCTGCTTAGATAGAGGAGATACACCATGGTGTCTCAATGGAGAAGCACTTCGCCGAACGGACGTATATTTTAAAATGCAGTGCCCCATAGAGATTGACGAGAAAAAGGGCTTCCGCTTAACAGAGAATGTCTATGTCCCATATTGCGACCATGTGCATGTCAATAAATCTTTAGGACTACAGCAACGTGGAGAAAGACTGCCAATCCCTGATTTGGGCACATACAAGCACAAGATAAAACCAATCATCGTCGGTTTTCGTTGTTTGGCTGATGGAAATAGTTACAAAGCATTAAAGAAAGGATACGAAGAGTATCGCAAAACAGCTTTTCAACCGACGACAAAAAAACTGATGTGCTATTTTGGAGACGATGAAGGACACCTTCCTTCTGCCTTTACAGACACTCCTGATTTGGACAACGGGCCGGATATCATGCGTGCATTTCCATTGCTAGACCATCCTAACCGCAAGCGCGGCATAGTGAGTAGTCTAATTCATAGTTTAGGTTCGCAATACGATGCGCGACTAATCAACCATCATGATAGAGAAACCGGAAAAGTAGAATCACACAAAGAGTTGGTCATACCTATTCGCGATTTCTGTGCACATATTTCACAATTTGAATATAATTGCAATATATCAGGACACAAGATGAGCATGCCAAATCGATTCTCTGAGAGTTTTATTACCGGCACTGCTATCGTCACCGACAAATTGGCTTTAAAATGGTATCTACCGTTTGACGAAGAAGTGGTTGAATTGGAAGAGATGGGCTATCTACCGATAGATTCTATTGACTGGGAGAAGGTAAAGAAGCAACTAGCTGAATTACCTCATGTGGATAGAGATACTATTCTCAAACGCTATGAAGAAAAATGGGCCCCAATACCTGTGGCACGCTACATGGTTCGAACAGTTCTATCCTCGCGAGAGTAGCCCTTTCGTCACATTCTTTCGAAATAACACCAGTTTCCATCCTTTCTGCGGGTGGAAACTGATTGTATATAAACATAGAAGAACTATCGTCCCACACCATTTGATACCTTCTGCGAAAAGACGTTTGAGGTATTTGGACTTGCTGATAGCGAGTGTTCGTTGACGTTCGCTGATACCCA
>JAILDU010000002.1 GCA_024689005.1 Paludibacteraceae bacterium | reverse complement strand
CACGCACAACAAGTTCCGCCAGGCCGTCCAAGCTGTTGCAGCCCTCACCGAGGAACAGATTGCCGCGTACAAAAACGCTTTCGAAAAGCAACTCAAATCACCCAATCCCAAGTACTCCTATCTCCGCAATTACATGATTGCTAAAGAGTACGAAAAACTCGACTAATTTATTAACCATTAAACCAAAACCTGAATTCAATTATTGGAAAAGTGTTTTTTTTGTTTTTCCCGGGCATTTTAGGCTTTTTCGTTCGGTCACAATGAACGCGTTAGGCAAAGGAGATCGCACGGACTGAACGCTCCGCGCTCATTAAAGCGACTCCTGCCTCCGCTCTCCCCCCCAAAAATAGAAATTATCGGTGGGCTGGGTGGCGAGAAGAACCTAACCTGCTCCGTAGAAAGTCCAAAATCGTGAAGGCGAGGCGGGGGCGGGAAGACGAGATGCAGGGTCAGTAAGGGCCATAGAGTCCTTAGAGTCTATAGAGTTCCAAATCGTTCGTGTGCGTGCGTGTACGTGCAGACATTCGCGCGTACTAATAGGTGGTAAATTGACGGGTGGAGATTACAAAAAAAAGAATTTGTTTTTTTCTGTCCCAAATAGTTGCATATTTCAAAAAAAAGTACTACCTTTGCACTCGATTTCTGATACTGCCTCGCATGAGGTATAAACGTTACTAATCGCAATGAGTCTGTTTGGTCAAATACGTGTTCCCGGTTTGGTGGATATGCATGTGCATTTCCGAGAGCCCGGTTTCGTTTATAAGGAGACTATTCTCTCCGGTAGTACTGCCGCTATGCGTGCAGGATACAGCGATGTATTCTCTATGCCTAACGTCGTTCCTGCCCCCGACAGCCTTGATAATCTGTCTATTCAATCTTCTATTATTTCGCGTGACAGCCATATTGGCGTTCATCCATACGCAAGTATCACCCTCGGCCGTAAAGGCGAGGGTGAACTTGTAAATATTGAGCAATTGGCTCCGCATGTGGCCGGCTTCTCCGATGACGGTTGCGGCGTGCAGGATGAGAGTCTGATGCGTGAGGCCATGCAGCGTATTGCCGCTGCGGGAAGCATCATCGTGGAGCATTGCGAGGTCAACGGCCTGTTGCACGGCGGATATATTCATGACGGCCGCTATGCACATGCTCACGGACACAGAGGCATCTGCTCGGAGAGCGAGTGGCGTGAGGTGGAGCGCAACATACGATTGAGCGAAGAGACGGGTTGCCGTTTGCACCTGTGCCATATGTCCACCAAGGAGAGTGTGCAATTGATACGCGAGGCCAAAGCCCGCGGAGTCAAGGTGACTGCCGAGACTGCGCCGCACTATTTGTTGCTGAACGAAGGCATGCTGCAGGAAGAAGGATGCTGGAAGATGAATCCGCCTATCCGTGGCGTCGAGGACCAGATGGCTCTTTTGGCCGGCGTGCTGGACGGAACGATAGACGTGATAGCCACCGACCACGCTCCGCATAGCGAGGATGAGAAGAACCGAGGGTTGGAAAAGAGCGCCTTCGGCATAGTAGGTATAGAAACAGCTTTCCCATTACTATATACATATCTGGTGAAGACGGGCCTGTTGACGATGGACCGCCTCATCGAACTCATGTCCACACGTGCCCGCGAGATAATGAGGTTGCCGATGGACGAGAGTTGGGCTACGTTTGACTTGGACGCGCACTACACGATTGACCCGGAGCAGTTTGCCTCGAAGGGTCACAGTACGCCGTTCGCCGGATGGGAAGTGTGGGGTAAGTGCATCAAGAACGAATACAAAGGAACAGTGGTATATGAAGCAGAGTAAATGGACCATAAAGAGCAATCTGCCTCTCGCCTATCAGATCTATTGCATGGTGCTGCAGGGCGACACGTCGGATATACGTCCGGGACAGTTTGTGGAGATAGCTCTGCCGGGATACTACCTGCGCCGCCCTATATCGGTGAGCAATGTGGTGGACAATGAGTTGACGCTGATCTACAAGACCGTGGGTCAAGGTACAGCCGCCATGGCGCAGATGAAGCGCGGGCAGGAACTGGATATACTGACTTGTCTGGGTAATGGTTACGACCTGAGCAAAGCCGGAGAGCAAGTATTGCTCGTTGGCGGCGGAGTGGGTGTGCCACCGTTGTTCTACGCAGCCAAGTGTCTGCGCCGAATGGGTAAGGAGGTGCGCGTGGTGTTGGGATTCAACTCGATACACGATGTGTTCGCCGAGCGCGAATTCAAGGCGCTGGGTTGCCAAGTGGATGTATGCACGATGGATGGCAGTTACGGCACCAAAGGTGTAGTGACCGACTTGATAAGTCATCCTGCACCTTTCTATTATGCCTGCGGCCCGCTGCCGATGCTCAAGGCGTTGACCAAAACTATCGGAACAAAAGGGCAGATCAGCATGGAGGAGCGAATGGGTTGCGGCGTAGGAATATGTGTAGGTTGTAGTATTGAAACGAAAATGGGTATCAAGCGCGTGTGCAAAGAAGGGCCTGTGTTTGATGCAGACGAATTGATATGGAAGTAAGATTGGGCGACATATTGCTGAAGAATCCTATCATACCGGCGAGCGGGACATGCGGATTCGGTATGGAGATGAGCGAATGGATGGACCTGAACCATCTGGGCGCTATCGCCACCAAAGGCACAACGCGTGACGCGCGATACGGCAATCCGTTGCCGCGTATAGCCGAATGCGGTGCGTCGGGACTGATCAATGCCGTAGGCTTGCAGAACCCCGGTGTGGACGAAGTGATACGTCACGAGATGCCGGCGCTGCGCAAGATTTATCAGGGTCCGATTATCGCTAACGTGAGTGGATTCAATGTGGAGGATTATGCGTACGTGTGTCAACGAATAGACCAAGAGACCGATGCAGCCATACTGGAGGTGAATATATCCTGTCCGAACGTGCACAACGGCGGTATGGCTTTCGGAACGACACCGGAGGCTGCGGCAGAGGTGACACGTGCCGTCAAAGCAGTGACCCGCAAACCGGTCTATATGAAACTGAGTCCGAACGTGACAGACATCACCGCTATTGCCCGTGCATGCGTAGAAGCCGGAGCAGACGGACTATGCCTCATCAATACCGTGCTGGGCATGCGTATCGATATACGTCGCCGCAAGGCCATTGTGGCCAATCGCTACGGCGGATACTCTGGTCCGGGCATCTTCCCGATAGCGCTGCGCATGGTGAACCAGGTGCATCAGGCTTGCCCGAAGACACCGATCATCGGTTGCGGAGGCGTAGGCAGTGCAGAGGATGTGATTGAGATGATGATGGCGGGCGCTAATGCCGTGGAGATAGGTGCAGCCAATCTGCAGAACCCGCAAGTGTGCCGGCAGATAATAGACCGATTGCCGAAACTGATGAACGAACTGCACATAGAGCATCTGCAGGATATAATAGGAATAGTATGAAAAGAGATGTCATTATAGCGTGTGATTTTGCGAGTGCAGAGGCAACATATGCCTTTCTGGACCGATTCACGGAGGAAAAACCTTTCGTCAAGATAGGTATGGAGTTGTTTTATGCCGAAGGCCCGGCTATCGTGCGCGAGATACACAACCGCGGTCACAAGATCTTCTTGGACCTGAAGTTGCACGATATACCCAACACGGTGCAGAAAGCGATGGCCGTATTGTCACGCCTGAACGTGGACATGGTCAATCTGCATGCAGCAGGCACGAAGGCGATGATGGAAGCCGCGCTGAAGGGTTTGACCCGCGAAGACGGTACACGTCCGATCCTATTGGCCGTAACGCAGTTGACCTCGACCAGCGAGGAACGAATGCACGACGAGTTGCTCATTAGTGGCAGTATCGGTGATTGCGTTTGCCACTATGCGCAGATGGCTAAAGAGGCCGGACTGGACGGAGTGGTTTGTTCGCCGCTGGAGGCAGGAATGGTGAAGTCGCATTGCGGCAATGGTTTTCTAACTGTCACTCCGGGAATACGTTTTGCAGACGGACAAGTGGGTGACCAGGTACGTATCACCACACCGGCACAAGCCAAAGAGAAAGGTAGCGATTATATCGTGGTAGGACGTCCAATAACCGCAGCGGAAGATCCGGTGGCAGCCTATCGTCAATGTGTAAAAGAATTTGTACTATGATATTGAGTGAACAGATTGCAGTGGACCTGCTGCGCATCAAGGCCGTATTTCTTCGCCCGTCGGATCCATTCACATGGGCAAGCGGCA
>JAILDU010000083.1 GCA_024689005.1 Paludibacteraceae bacterium | reverse complement strand
GCGCCCAATTTGGGTATATATGAGATATGATTTTTAATCTTTTTTTGCAATATGAAACGTTATTTAGGTCTCATCTTCTTATTCGTAGGCATGCTTAATACTTATGCCACAGAAATTACTTCTTCTTTAGATATCACTGTTCCGTCATTAGTAGATGGCGTTTATCCCCATAAACGAAGAGCTGCTATTATCGAGCAAGATTTTAAAATTAAGAATATAGAACAAGATTCTATATTCTTAATTTTAAAATCTTGCTCGATAATAGCAGCTCTTCGCTTATGGGGATAAACACCATCTACTAATGACGGAACAGTAATATCTAATGAAGAAGTAATTTCTGTGGCATACATATTAAGCATGCCTACGAATAAGAAGATGAGACCTAAATAACGTTTCATATTGCAAAAAAGATTAAAAATCATATCTCATATATACCCAAATTGGGTGCAAAGGTACAACTTTTTTCTGAAATATCCAAAATTTTCAGAGAAAAAGAGTGAAAGAATTCGGGTTGTCTCCCGTAGAAGTCAGGGTGACGTCATAGTGAGCACCCAATGAGCACCCGATGAGCATCCGATGAGCACCCGATGAGCACCCGATGGAGACTAACGGAAGTTCAATGGCAAATGGACGAATGTTTGGTAATGGCGAAGGGACGAAGGGACGAAAGTTGGGCGGCGGATTGAATCCGACGGAAAAAGAAGAAAGGAGGCCGAGATAGTATCTCGAAAAATGGACGCTTACTCGCACATAGAGTGCGGAGAAATGGACATAGAAGAGGGGATGGAGGACGGGAGAGGAAACAAAGAAGCGGTCGCCCGGTGAGGTGACCGCTTCTTGGATTATATTCGATGAGAATACCTTATTGTATCCAAACAGAATACCATTTTCTATTCTAAGAGAATGCACAGAATACCTTATTGTATTCTAAGAAATGCTTTGTGTATATTCTTTAAAATATCTTATGAGGCGATTAGACCACGCCGCTGAAGCCCATGAAGGCCATAGCCAGAAGGCCGGCAGTGAGGAGCGCGATAGGCGTACCTTGCATTGCCTTAGGCACTTTGTTCAGCGCCAACTGCTCGCGCATACCGGCAAACAGGACGAGAGCCAAGCCGAATCCGAGTGCTGTAGCAAAAGCAAACAATGTACCGGTGAGCATGCCGTGCTCGGCGCCCATAGGCAGTTTCTCTGTGCCGTTAGCCACCAGGATAGCCACACCGAGGATGCAGCAGTTGGTGGTGATCAGCGGAAGGAAAACACCCAATGCCTGATAGAGCGACGGGCTGATCTTCTTGAGCACAATCTCAATCATCTGCACGAGTGCAGCGATGATGAGAATGAACAATATCGTCTGGAGGAATTCTATACCCCAAGCCACGAGCAACATCTGCAGCAGATAAGTTACTACGGTTGCCAAGACGAGCACAAAAGCCACAGCAGCACTCATACCCAGCGCAGTGTCAATCTTCTTACTAACTCCCAGGAACGGGCAGATACCGAGGAATTGACTCAACACGATATTATTAACGAATATCGCAGAGATGAATATCAGGAAATAAACCATAATAATTTGGGATTAAGGACCGCCCTTGGGGCTAAAGGAATAAGGAGCAAAGACTTATAATGTGTGGTATAGTCGATGCATGCAGGTCTTTATTCTTTCAGCGAAGCGGTCTTTGTTCTTTATTCTAATTATTTTTTCTGCAGTTTGTTGACTGCGGCCATGAGGTACGCGAGAGCGATGAACGCACCCGGAGCGAGGACGAAGATCAGCATAGCATAGTAATCAGGGAAGATATGCATGCCGAAGATAGCGCCTGAACCGAGCAACTCGCGGATAGCACCGATGACTGTGAGCGAGAGCGTAAAGCCCAATCCCATGCCCAGACCATCGAGCGCCGACAGGCCGACAGTGTTCTTGGCAGCAAAAGCCTCAGCACGTCCCAGCACGATACAGTTAACCACGATCAGCGGGATAAAGAGTCCCAACACCTCGTAGATGGCCGGCAAGTAAGCCTGCATGACGAGTTGGACCATGGTAACGAAAGTAGCGATGACGACGATGAAAGCCGGGATACGCACCTTATCGGGAATGAGGTTCTTGAGCAACGATATTACGACGTTGGAGCAAACCAACACGAACAGAGTTGCCAATCCCATGGACATACCATTGATAGCGCTGGTGGTAGTAGCCAGCGTCGGGCACATACCCAGCACTAAGGCAAACGTCGGATTCTCCTTGAGAATACCATTCGTCAATGTCTTCAGATTTTCATTCATTTTGTTACCTCCGTTTCTACGTTAATCTCTGCCATTTCGGTTGAGTCATTAGACAATTGGCTGGCTCCGGTAGCGGCCTGCACTTCGCCTTTGGTGTAAGCGGAATAAGCTTTGTTGATAGCGCTGAGGAAAGCACGGCTGGAGATAGTAGCAGCAGTGATAGCGTCCACGTCACCTCCGTCTTTGCTTACCGAGAATGCGCCTGTAGCCTTGCGGCCGATGATGTTCTGGCCGGGTTTGTCGGCATTCTTGAACCACTCGGCGATATGATCTCCCAAACCCGGAGTCTCCTGGTGTTCGAGCACTTCGTAGTTGATGACCTTGCCTTCAGCATCAAAGCCGACCATGATCTTTTGCGGTCCGCCGAAGCCGTTTTCTTGTGTTTCTACGGCAGTGCCGACCCACTTGTCGCCACGGAAGGCCTTGTAAACGGTCAGTCCGTTAACGGTCTCCGGCTCAGCGATAGTAGCGCCCTGCGGCAACACAGCGAGCACAGCCTTTTCTTGTTTGGCTTTTTTCTGCGCATTGATAGTCTCCAGCGTCAGGATATAAACGCCGGCCAGCGCGCCTGCAGCTACCACGGAGATGGTAACCAGGCTCAATGCCATATTCTTGAATGAACTTTGTAGTTTCTCCATAGCGTTACCTCCTTATGCTTTTTTCTTCTCTCCGAAGCGTCTCGGGCGAAGTTTGTTCAACAATGGTACGCAAGCGTTCATGATCAGGATGGCAAAAGACATACCTTCCGGATAAGCGCCCCACGTACGAATGACCATTACGATTAATCCGATACCGATACCGAAGATGATTTTTCCCCAAGCGGTCATCGGGCTGGTGACATAATCGGTAGCCATGAAGAAGGCTCCGAGCATCAGACCACCCGTCAGCAGTTCGTATCCTACATAAGAGCAGGAGTCCATGCCTGCGGGCGTACCGATCCATGCGAACAGAGCTACGGTAGCGATGATGCTAACGGGAATGTGCCATGTAATCACGCGCGTACAAATAAGGAATAAGCCACCGATGATGAGTGCGAGAGCGCAGACCTCACCGAGCGAACCTCCCATAGCGCCGAGCAGCGCGTCTTTGAGTTCGGGCAGTTGGTTGAGGACACTCAGGTCACCTGTTTTAGCGATATGCTTGAGGTAGTACAGTGGCGTTGCGCCCGTCTGTGCGTCCACATAAGCTGTGTTGAAGCCTTGCGGCAGCGGCCATGTAGTCATCTGCGCAGGGAAAGAGATCAGGAGGAACACACGTCCGACCAGCGCCGGGTTGAACAAGTTCTGGCCGATACCTCCGTACGTCATCTTACCGACTCCGATAGCCACCAAAGCGCCTATCACTACTATCCACCAATCGATACTCGACGGCAGGTTGAAAGCCAGCAGCAGACCTGTCAGAACAGCAGACAAATCGCCGATGGACTGTTTCTCCTCCTTCAGGATAAAGCGGCTGATGAGCCACTCGGCCCCCACACACGCTGCTACGCTGATAACAGCGGTAATAAGCGCACCCCAACCAAACTCGTACACCGACACTGCATATGCAGGCAGCAGGGCGAGAATGACCAGGAGCATATTCCGGCGCACACTATCGCCACTATGCACGTGAGGCGCCGGAGTTGTTATATAATTTTTCATTTTCTATATAAGAATTTGAAGATTAGTGAATTCTAAGGATTACTTTTTCTCTGCAGCTTTAGCGGCAGCACGTTCGCGGAGGATGGCTCCCACTTTAGCTTTACCTTTGCGTATATCGTCGAGCAACGGACGATGGGCAGGACAAGTGAACACGCAGCAACCGCAGTCGATGCAGTCCATGACATTGTGGTTCTCCACGTCATCCCATTTCTCGAGTTCTGACAGACGCTGCAGCAGATAGGGTTCGAGTCCCATCGGGCAAGCCTGAACGCACTTGCCGCAACGGATACAGTTCTCAGCCTCAGCGCGATGGCTCTCGGAGTCATCGAGGAAGAGCAGACCGCTCAGGCGCTTGTTAGCCGGCATGTTGTCTGTATGATCCATAGCGCGTCCCATCATCGGTCCGCCGCCGATCACCTTGCCGGTATTAGCGGGCACGCCTCCTGCCATCTCGATAACCTGCTCGATAGGCGTACCGAAGCGCACGAGATAGTTGCCCGGTTTGGCAACATACTTGCCGGTAACAGTCATCACACGGCTGATGAGCGGTTTATTCTTCTGCACAGCCTCATAAACGGCGTAGATAGTAGCCACATTGTCCACTACGGCGCCTGTCTCAATAGGCAGCGCACCGCTTGGTACCTGACGGCCGATACAAGCGTCGATGAGTTGCTTCTCGCCGCCTTGCGGATATTTGAGTGCGAGCGGCAGAACCTCGATGCCCAGTTTGGACTGGGCCAGTTCCTGCATGTGCTCGATAGCATCTTTCTTATTGTTCTCGATACCGATGATAGCGCGTTGAACGCCGAGAGCCTTCATCAGAATCTGGATACCAATGATGATCTCCTCGCCGTGCTCCATCATCAACTGGTGGTCGCAAGTAAGGTATGGTTCGCACTCTACTCCATTGACGATGAGTACTTCGGCTTTCTTGCCGGGAGGCGGCATCAGTTTGACGTGTGTCGGGAAGCAAGCTCCGCCGAGGCCAACGATGCCTGCAGCCGCAATCTTGTCGATGATCTGCTTCGGCTCCAATGTGCATTGACGCGCCAGGTCCGGAGTACGATCGATCTCCGGCATCCACTCGTCGCCCTCTACGTCAATATAAATAGCTTGTCCAGCAGCGCCCCATGCATCGGTCCAGTCGCCAATTTTGGTTACTGAACCGCTAACCGGTGAGCAGATATTTGCGCTCACGAATCCTCCGGCCTTAGCCAACAGTTCGCCCACTTTGACTTTCGCTCCCACCTCTACGACAGCCTGTGCCGGGGCACCGATGTGCTGAACGAGCGGAATGATAGCCTGCTTAGGCAGCGCGCACTCCGTAATAGGCTGATGAGCAGAGAATTGTTTGTTATCATGCGGATGAACTCCGCCTATCTTGAATGTCTTCATACTTGTTACTGTTCTTTTACTTTACTCATTCAACATTCAACTTTTTTGCGCCATGGCAGTCACGTTGGGGAACACGGCTTTAGGCGTGGCCATTGCTTTGATCTTAGCAGCGATAGCCGGGTCGAAGCCCTTCTTGTCGCCGCCGGAAGCAACGCTCTCACCGGGAGCCGCGGTTGTCTCACCGCCTCCGGCAATAATTTTCTTCACCTCGTCCATCGTCGGATCACCGCCCACAGGACAAGCCAGGCCTTCGATAGAGCCTGCTTTGACGCAAGCTTCCGCAAAATTGCGGCAACCTGCAAATCCGCATCCACCACAGTTGGCGCCAGGCAGGACTGCCTGTACCAAGTCGATACGCGGATCTTCTTCCACCTTGAAGTACTGGCTGATAGCATACAGCAACACCGCTGCAACAAACGCTGTCACGCCCAGCACTCCCATTGAGATAAGAATCAGATTCATGTTTGTTTGTTATTTTATTTTAATTGGATTAATAATTGCGCTATAATAGATTTCAGCTTATCGAACTACTTACGAGACACATACGGGACACATACGGGACGATAAGACTAATACCGGGACAGTTGCTATACCTTTCTTGCCGTAAAGGTGAATTGTTTCTGCAGTCTATGTTTGAACACTCCCAGGCCGATGTAGTATAGTGCTATGGAGCATAGCGAGAGAGTACCCACAACGGCTTCGCTCCAGTCGGTGGTTAGGTCTAAGATTGCAATGGCAGCGATCATAAGGATAAAGGGCAGCACATATGCCAGCAGCACGGCTCTCCAGGCCAAACGCTCACGCACTAACACCTCCACCTTATCGCCCGGTTGCATCGGCTCTGCCATCTGTGCATCTATGATTTTCTGCCGGCTCTCAGAGGACGTACACATCTCTTTTGCCTTGCAAGCTGCACAGGCACCGGTTTGTACTATCTCCACACGCGCGACGCCCTCGCTCGTGTTCAATACAACACCTGTATGTCTAATCATTTCGTCCATATAGCAAAAAATCGCGCAAAGGTACAACAAAAATTGCATATATGCAAATAAAAAAGAGTATATTTTTGTGCAACAGAATAAAATTCTGTTTTTTTGCGCAAAAAACGGGCATTCCGTAGTGTTCTCCGAAGGCTGAGAAGAGAATGGTTTGCGGAAGTTGGAGGGGAAGTTGGAGGGAAGTGCGAAAGTGGCATGAGAGTGGCGCGAGAGTGGCTGATTGACTGCTGTAAAGTCTAGGATTGACTGCTAATCGATCAACAGAAGCCAATAAGCGGAGTATTGCCCTTTGAGTCGGAGGGCAGTTCTACCGATTGACGGGAGAAGGTTCTGCGGTAAAAAACCGATAAAGGTGCGATAAAAAACCGAAGAAAAGCCCAAAGAGAATCATGAAGAAACCCCCGATGAAACCTCGATAAAACCCCGATGAAACCTCGATGAAACCTCGATGAAACCTCGTTAAAAAGAATGAGGAAAAGTTCGACTTGAGTTCGATATTAGTTCGATGAAAGCGGAAAAAAACAAAACTATCAACTTTAAGTAAAAAATAGATTTTAAGTAACATTTGCGCGCAAAAGTATATAAACAATTAGTAAAAAACGGGTGTCAATTCATTACTTTAGGTAAAAAAAAACGAAAATGAGAGCATTTTTAGGCAAAAACGTTTGCCCATATAAAAAAAATTTTATACCTTTGCACCCGAAAATTAACCGGACGAAGGAAAAACACTAAGCGTAATGTTTACGGAATTTCTCATATTGCCCAAACCTGAAACTCTCTTGAAAATAAAGGATTTCGCAGCACGCAGCATTTTGGCGGGCTTGTTTTTGTTATGTACGGTTGCTGCTTATGCAGAGAGGGACAATACGGAGATTATCGCAATCAAAAACAACCTGCTGTACGATGCCACATTGACGCCGAACATAGAGGTAGAGTTCAACCTTCATCCCCATTGGTCAATAGAACTGGGCGGTTCGCTCAATCCGTTCCCGCTGAAGGATTCCCAGTACCCCAAATGGCGTCATTTCGCAGTATGGGCAGCTCCTCGTTACTGGTTTTGCCACACGTTTAACCGCGGATTTATTTCCGCCAATGTGACATACGCTCATTACAACGTAGCAGGCAAAGCCTGGCCGGTAGAGTGGATGTATACTGAGATACTGAGCCGCCGCTATCAAGGAGACGCTGTCATGGGCGGTTTGAGCGGCGGTTGGCACTTCCCCATAGCATCTTTTTTCAGTATTGAATTGGAGGCGGGAATAAGTGCCGGCTACTCGTGGTACGATGAGTTTGAATGCGTACAGTGCGGATTCCAGACCGGGCACGGAGGACGATGGCTCATACTACCGAAGATAGGCGTCAACATAGCCTTTCCGATCGGCGGAGACCAATTTACCATGTCTCGCAGGCGTTGGCGTCTGAGAAGCGACGGAAGCTATTGTTCCTGCCCATAACAACCAACAGGAATAAGACAAGACAGAAACCAAACCTCTTCATAAAAGAAATGAAATTTCAAAACGAAGAAATCAATAATCAAAACTAATTACTAACCTTAAAATTTCACAAAGATGAAAAAAATGACATTATTTGCTTGTGCAATTCTACTCACAAGCGTAGTTGGATTTACGGGATGTAAACAACAACAAAGTCAAGACGAGCCCCAAACAAAGACTCCGGAAGTATCTACCGACATCGCTATCTCTCTGCCAAACCAAGTAGGCGGTCCGCGTCGCATGCCGAGTACAACAGTTCAGACAAACGGGCAGACCGATTTTGCGACCAACGGAATGACCAATCTTGTGTTGGTTCCGTTCAAGGCATCGGCAGCAGTTACCTCATCTTCTACCCGCTACGGAGCCAACCTTGAGTTAGGCGACCTGAGCGGTGATGTCGCTTTGGCAAGCAACGCCAACGGCCGTGCTAAAGTATTCAGCGACAAACAAGTACCGCAAGGAACATCGGCTTTTCTGTTCTACGGAGAATCCGGTGCTGCAAACACCAATCTCTTCTCGAGCGGCAAATTGGCCGGCACACTCACCGGCGAACCGGCTGCATTTTCGTTCAAGTTGCAACCAATCTGTTCCAACACCGGTAATGTTGATACCGATGCAGCATTGTTCATTGCTTATCTGAACCTGGTAGCCAGCGCGACAGACGAGAATGGCGTAGCATGGAAAGACTACACTGCAGCTCTCAACCAAGGTTACTATGAGATGTTCCAGTCATACAAGGGTCTGAATACGCTGACCACCTTCGGAGTAGAGCGTATGATGAACGATTTGTATCACTCGCTGGATGTCAACACCGACTCTCTGTCTCGCGCCATCCGCAAGGCAATCACCAACTCGACCTATGCATCGCTGAATGGAAGCAACAAGGTTGAGTTAGTAACGGGTATGAAGAACTTCCCGCAGAAGTATAATATTCCTACGGGTGCTGTTTCAGTAGCATTTGCAACCGGCGCATTCGGCAGCAACGCGGCTCACGATTTCGGAGGTTTGACTATCGCCTCTCTCGACCGCTATGTATATCCGGCATCGCTGTGGTATTTTGCCAACACAAAGATCAAGACTTCGAGCGCTTCCAAGGCTTCTGCTTACACCTCTGCAGCCAGTTGGGCAGCCATTCTCGGTCAGTATGAGAACGACAATGCATCAGTCAGCACTTCTACCCGTTCCATTGCACTGAAGGACACCATCCAATATGCAGTGGCACGTTTGGACGTATGCGTCAAGACGGCTAACAGTCTGACTCTCAACGACAACAATCCTGTCGAGAACATGCGCGCTGTCAATATTCCGGCAAGCGGTTATCCGCTGAAAGCCGTATTGGTAGGAAACCAGAAGAACGTAGGTTTCGACTTTACGCCGGGTAGTCTTTCTTCTTCGGACGCAGATTTCGGTAAGGTTTATACCATCTACGATACGATCATGTCAGCCGCCATTGCTGCTCAACCAAGCGCAAGTACATACAGCTCAGTCAATTCTACTCTCGTATTGGAAACCGCTGCGGATGACGGTGCTCAAGGTAGCGATGTATATGTAGCTCTCGAGTTCGTCAATAGCGGTTCGGACTTCTACGGCATTGACCAACAACTCATCCCTGCCGGTGCTCGCTTCTATATGGTAGGCAAACTGGCAGCTTCCGCAGCGACCGAGACCGGTTCCAAAGTTTTCAAACAAGACTTTACAACAACCGCACGCTTCTCGATCAGCAATCTGGCCAAGGCATATAGCACGATACCAGACCTGAAGGCTCCTCAACTGGAGATCGGTATGTCGGTAGATTTGAGCTGGCAGGCAGGTCACACGTATGACATCAGCCTCGAGTAAACCCTGTCATCGTAACAAATAGTTGTATAACCAATTGAATGTATAATTGAAACGGTTGTGGTTCATATTATTCACTTTCCCCTGTTCCCTATTCACTTTTATGCAGTACGCATCCTGTTTCATACTTGCATCCAGCTTCAGGGTCACATCCTGTTTGCTGTACGCTCTCAGTTCCTGAGCTGCTATACACTCAGGTCCTGTAACTTTTGCTTTGTTAATAGGTTGGTACCTCAGCCACAACTGGTGACCGTCTTCAGCCTTTGCCATCCCAGCAAAGACCAATGCCATTAAGAGTAATGTTAGTTTCTTCATATTTATTGATAATTTTGTTGCAAAAATATAAAAAATCTGTGTAATCCGTGTAATCCGTGCCTAAAAATTTGTACCTTTGCACCAAATAACGAAATAAAAGATACAAAATGAAAAAGATCCAACTACTGA
>JAILDU010000067.1 GCA_024689005.1 Paludibacteraceae bacterium | reverse complement strand
AAGAACCGCAGTTTGATATAGATGCTCAGCAACGAACCGGAGCAGATATGTTTTTTAGCCACCAACTCAATTGGCGAGAACAAATCAGTGCATGTCGCAAGATGTACCGACTGGATTTTATCAAGGCCAATAATCTTTATTTTGCAGAAGACACCATGTATGAGGATAACGACTATGCAATGCGAGTTGCTGCTGTTGCCAAGAAGTGCCGGCATTTCGATATGTGCCCATATGTTTGTCGCCAAGTGTCCACCTCTACAACACGCGATGGCGTTAGTGCAGCACGGCTACAATACTGGCAAGCAACATGGCCTATTATTACTGCACTATTAGATACTATAGGCAAACAAGACGCCAGGTTTGTTGAACTAATCAATTTCTATATGCGCTACGATCTGTGGGATGTACTCAACAATATGGTCCGGTTGCCTAAGAACGATCGAAAAATAGTTAAGAAAAACCTATCTGCCGGCGAATGGCTGCGTTATATACACTTCCTGCCGCTTAAACGCAGAATAGAGTTCATCTTTAAATTGCTGAAAGCATAATAAGTGTTAAAGAGTGAAAGAATTAAGGAATGAAAGATTTTGAGAAAAATATATTAACCCCGATTCGTGAGTGTATCGTACGATATGCAGAGCGCAATGCCTTCTACATTGATGGCACGTACTATACCTATCGCCAGTTGGCAGAACGCATTTCTGCTATCCGTGGCGTGATACGTTGCGCGGAGAAGAACGAGCAGATATGGGGTTTGGCTTTGCATGACGACCTGAATACTTATGCCTCCATCTTCGCTCTCTGGATGGAAGGTAAGGCTTATGTGCCGCTACATCCGTCTTGGCCTGCCGGTCGTATTGAGTCCATCAAAACGCAGGTGGGCTGTTCTAATGTCTTAGATGCCTGTGATGCTCCCTACACGGAGGATTTGCCGGACGATTGGGCAGAGGCGAGCGGCAACGATTTGGCGTATATTCTCTTCACGTCCGGCTCAACAGGAGTTCCTAAGGGTGTGCAGATTAGCCGTAAGAATGTGGCAGCTTTCATGGACTCGTTTTGGCAGACAGGTATCAATATTTCATCGGATGATCGCTGCATGCAAGTGTTCGATCTGACGTTTGATGTGTCAGTGCAATCGTACCTGGTGGCGCTCACTCGCGGAGCATGTGTCTATACGGTGCCGTACGGACAGGTGAAGTACCTCTATGCAGCTTCGCTCATACAGGAACAACATATTACATTCGGTGCGATGGCGCCCAGTATGCTAACCTATCTGCGTCCGTATTTTGATGAGTTTGACGCCTCTTCGATGAAGGCGTGTATCTTGACGGCTGAGGCTTGTCCGGTTGATTTGATGGAAGCGTGGTATGGCTGCGCCAAGAACACGGAGATATACGATTTCTATGGCCCGACGGAAGCCACTATCTATTGCACGTATTATAAGCTTACTCGCGGAGGAGAGAACCTGTCTCTGAATGGTATCATCTCTATCGGTAAACCGCTTTCGAATGTGCAGGCTATTATTATACGCGAAGATGGCTCACTCGTGGATGGTCAAGAGAAAGGCGAACTTTGCGTAGCGGGAGATCAAGTCACTCCCGGCTATTGGAAGAATGACGAAAAGAATGCCTCTTCGTTCTTCGTGCGAGAAGGTGTGCGCTATTATCATACCGGCGATTTGTGTTATTGGCACGAATCAGGCAATATCATGTATTCCGGCCGAATAGACCAGCAAGCCAAGATACAGGGTTTTCGTGTGGAACTCGGCGAGATAGAGCATCATGCACGCACCTTCTATCAAAACGAACGCCGTGTGATGGCAATAGCATTCCAGAACGCGCAGAACTTGACTGAAATAGCACTCTTTGTGGAGGCACAGCCGGAAGAAACGAAATCGCTAATTGACTATTTGCGCACCAAGATGCCAAGTTATATGATACCGTCGCGCATCCTGTTTGAACCGTCATTCCCGCTCAACAAGAGCGAAAAAGTGGATCGCAATGCGCTCAAGCAATTGCTGAATGCTGAAAACTGATTATAGAAATCTGAAAACAATTTAAAATATGGAATTAGAAAAGTTTGTAGAACAATTTGCAGGACAGTTTTTTGATACTCCGGCAGAAATGATAAAGCCAGAAACAGAGTTTCGTCAGTTGGAGGAATGGAGTTCAATGACCGGACTCTGCATCCTCTCAATGATAAAAGATGAATACGGATTCTTCCTCGATCCCAATGTATTCAAACAATGTGCAACTGTTGAACAAGTGTTCAACGTTGTAGTTGAACGGATGAACGGCTGAACGGATGAACGGTACGTTAACCCGTTAAACATTAATCCGTTAAACATTAATCCGTTAAACGTTAACCCGTTAAACATTAAACGTTATGAGTTACAATCCATTTACATTGAGCGGCAAGCGTATTCTTATTACCGGGGCATCCTCCGGTATAGGTCGGGCTACAGCCATTGAGTGTGCCAAACTTGGAGCAACGTGTGTGCTCTGCGGGCGAAACGAAGAAAGACTGAGAGAAACCATGTCGCAATTGGAAGGTAGCGGGCACGTCTGTATTGTAGCAGATTTCCTTAATACAGAAGATTTGCACTCAATGGCGAGCCAATGCGGACAGCTGGATGGTATCGTTTGCAACGCAGGCATCAACCTGATGGCGCCGATATATTTCCTAAAGGAAACAGAAGTGAATCAGGTGTTCCAAACCAATACTTTTGCTCCGATGTACTTGCTCCAAGCGCTATTGAAGGCTCGCAAAGTGAATGCAAAAGCGTCGCTGGTTTTCACTTCTTCTATCGATGCCGCCAATCCAGATGTGTCCAGCTCGGCTTATGCGGCATCCAAAGCGGCACTAACATCCTTTATGCGTAGTTGTGCCAAGGAACTCGCGCCGAGACAGATACGTGCGAATGCCGTTCATCCCGGATTGGTGGAAACGGGGATGAAACATAATGGTATGGTGTCGGATGAAGACCTGGAGAAGAACAAAGAACTCTATCTCCTCAAACGCTATGCCCAACCCGAAGAGATTGCGTGGGCTATCATCTATCTCCTTTCCAACGCAGCGTCATTTGTCACCGGATCTGTTCTAACAATAGACGGAGGTATCTCGATTAATTAAACATTCCACATTAAACATTCCACATTCAACACTACACAATACACATTACACATTCATCATTACACAATACACATTACACATTCAACATTACACAATATGACGAAACAAGAGATAATACACAAAATAGAAGAAATCGTAGCAACTTCGTTGAATCATCACGATTTTGTGATGACGGGGAATACTAAACCGGAAGAAATAACCGGCTGGGATTCGATGGCTAATGCTATGATTCTTACTGCAATAGAACAAGAGTTTAGTGTCAAATTCAAGTTCTCCGACATGATTGCATGGAAGACAATCGGCGATTTAGCTAACATAGTAATAGCTAAGGTTGAAAAACTATAAACATTATACCTTACACAATACGCAAAAATGAATCGCATTTTTTCAAATAAGCGCATCTCTGCCATCGTTTGCGTACTGCCGGAGAAGATTGTGCGTTATGCCGACGAGTTGGAAGATTATAATTTCCCGGTTCGCCAGAGTGAGATGTTGGGCAAGATGATGGACTATAATACCCGTCGTCAATGCGAACCGAACGATTCGGTCTCCGAATATGCCATCCAGGGAATCCAACGTCTCATAGACCAATCTGTCATTCGGCCGGAGGAGATAGATGCCATCGTTGTCGCTTCGTCCAGCCAGGACTATATCATGCCTTCGGTCAGCTATTTGCTCCAGGGGCATTTTAATCTGCGTGAAGATGTCTATTGCTGCGATATTGTGCAGCAATGTGGCGGCTATCAGTTTGGACTGATTCAGTCTTTTATGTTGATGGATACGTTCGGATTCCGCAAAGTTCTTCTGGTTACCGGCGAAATGACCAGCAAAAAAGTGGGCATGCACGACCGTAACGCACGTCCAATCATCGGAGATGCAGTAAGCGTGACTGTGATAGAACCTGCCGATAATGGCGCTATCTATACCGACTATCGCAATTATGGCCAAATGGCTGACGCAATCATGATTCCTGCCGGAGGACTGAAGATGCCTTCGACTCCGGAAACGGCCATCGAAACCAAAGATGCTTCCGGCAATCTCCGTGCTTTGGACCATTTCTACATGGACGGCGAAGGAGTCTTCAATTTTGTGATGACGCATGTGCCACCGATGATTACCGATGTGTTAGCCCAATCGGGAGACTCGATAGACAGCATCGACTATTTCATGTTCCACCAGCCGAACAAGTACATGGTGGATCGCTTGGCAGACGAATTGGAAATCCCGTCCGACAAGTGTTTCGGCAATATCGTTGGCATCTACGGCAATGCCAGCACAGCCACTATACCTCTCAATATCTGCCATAATATCGGCTCGATAGCTACCGACAAGCCACTCCGTTTGTGCTTGAGCGGATTTGGCGGAGGACTGACCTGCAACGCCATCGTCTTCACCAATCCCTCAATGGATTGCTGCGAAATAATTGACTTTAAACGAACTCTTTAACTCTTTAACTCCATCCCTAACATGGTATCATATCAGCTACATACGGTATCCGAAGTCCGATCGTGGTTAGATCGAGGTTATGTCGAGGTTATCCTAGACAATACTATAGCCTATTCCCGAGCTTATTCGATGGTACACAATCCGTATGTGAAGGATGATGATGTCTTGGCTATCTCTGCTACTGATGGAGACAAAGTGGTGGGATATACGGCTATTTTCCCCGAACATATAGCTCGGCCGGATAGGTGGATTGCTACGGGCACTACGTTGTGGGTGAATCCTGATTACGCAGATGATTTCGTGGGGTACAATCTTGTGCAACGCCTCTGGCAGTCCTATCCGCAATGTGCTGTCATCGGGTCGGATGTATCCAGGCCGGCCGCTACGATAGACAAGTTGCTCGGCGCAACAATCACCAAATGTGCACGAAAAGCCTATGTGCTCAATCGTACCATCGAAATACGTTCGCTACGCAATCTCGGCTCCTTCCTGTTAGAACCGTTCCGTAAGTGTCGTCAAAAAAAGGCTATACGTCGTGTGTTGGCTTCTATTTCGTCCGACATTCATGTAGAAACCCGCAATACGATTGATGCCAAGGCGTATGAGTTTATTCAGGCTCATAGTGTTGACGATACGTTCTTGCGCTCGCGGGAGATGCTGAATTGGATTATACAATACCCGTTTAGCGTGGAGAATCCTTTGCAGAAACGCCAAAAGCCTTGCGGAGCTTTTCAGGAACAAACCGAAGTCCACAGAAATTATCTGCTCTACATATACCATTCTGCTGATTTAGTGGGAATAGTACTGCTGGCGCAACGAGCCGAAGAGGTGCATGTCAAAATGCTATATGCCGACGAGACATACCAACAACAGGTATTTGCCGTGATTGTAGAAGCTACTTTGCATATAGGAGCAGAGCAACTCTATTCGCTGAACCCGAGATTGAACGAGTATATCGAATCCGCGCAGATTTCTTTGAAGACATATAATAGAGATATATTGTTTACGTATCCCAAAACGATGACTCTTGCGCAACCTCTGGTTCTGCAGGGCATAGAAGGTGATATGTTTGCATAACCTGCACACTACACATTACACAAATGAAGGAACTCTGGTATAAAATAAAACGAAAATGGATGAAGTTGCGTTTGCAGCCCATTCGTGTGTTTTGCTTAAACCATGTCACCAAAGAGTTTGATCCGGCAACGATGTATGAGTGCGATTGGATGCAGATAGATGAGTTCAAAAACAAAGTGATGTCGTTGCAGCAAAGCGGAGTAGAGTTTATTTCCTTGACTGAAGCACACGATAAACTGCAGCATGATTGTTTCCGTCGCAAGAAATACGCTGTCATTACTTTCGACGACGGCTATGCTTCTCTCAAAGAAATTTTACCATGGCTGGAAGAGCAACATATACCTGCAGCACTTTTTGTCAATGGAAAATATCTGGATGGTAAATCCTATCGCAATAATCCTCAGGAAAAATACCTGACAAAAGAAGAACTATTTACATTAGTCTCTCCATTACTTGAGATCGGTTCGCATGGCTGGGAACATACCGATGCCTCTCAAATGGCGCAGTCGGACTTTGATCATTCAATCAATCGTAATGTTGACATTCTGAGTACTCATCCCCGCTACATTCCATTTCATGCCTATACATGGGGCAATAGAAATGATTCATCTAATCAAATACTAAGGAACCACTCAATCATTCCCATACTTGTAGACGGAGAAAAGAACTATATTAACCAAACCCACATACATCGAGAACTATTAAAATGAACCTGGCACCGGTAGTCATATTCAATTACAATCGTCCTGACCATAGTCTGCAAACGTGGGAAGCACTCAGTCGCAACCAGTATGCGTCTGAGACAGAACTCTATCTCTACTGCGATGGCCCGAAAGCGAATGCTTCCGTTGAGATGCGTCAGCGTATAGGCGAATTGCATCAGCAAGCTAAGCAGTACGCAATAGAGGCTCCTAAAGCAGGGAAATTCAAATCCGTACATGTCGTTTGTGCAGAGACTAACAAAGGCTTGGCCAATAGCATCATAGGAGGAGTATCCGAAGTGATCGCCCAGCATGGTCGGGTTATCGTTTTGGAAGATGACCTGTTGACCTCGCCATATTTCCTCAAATATATGAACGAAGCCTTGGATAAGTATGACTCATACCCTGCTGTATTCTCAATCTCTGCTAATCGGCCTCCACTCAGTAGAATGCAAATACCTTCGGATTATGAGTATGATGTTTTTGTTAGTCTTCGTTCGTTCTCCACAGGTTGGGCAACCTGGCAGAATAAGTGGGAATGCATTGATTGGTCATTGGATTATTTAGATGATTTTCTCAACCACCCGGAGCAAATAGAGGCATTCAATCGTGGAGGTGATGATATGACGGACATGCTGTTACTACAACGGGATCATAAGATTGACAGTTGGGCTATACGCTATAGTTTCCAACACTTCTACCATCATGCGGTGGCCATATTGCCCTGTGTTCCGTATGTGGATAATATCGGTTTTGATGGAACAGGTATTCATAGCGGAAGTGACGAGACTGATTTTCGAAACAATGTCAACCTCGCTCCGGCAAATCCGCGCATGTTGGATGTTATATATGAAGATGCTCACATCATTAATGCCTTTGCTAATTGTTATAGTAGAGCCAAAAGACCAATATGGCAAAAAGCAATCAATTGTATCTATCGCAAGTTGGGCAAAAATCCTCCTTTCCAAATCAAGCAGAAAATCTATTGCTAAATGAAGGTCCTGTTCATAAATACAAACGATACATCCGGCGGAGCAGCGCGAGCTGCTGTGCGAATTATGCGTGGCGTACAACATTGCGGTGAAGAAGCGCAAATGTTTGTGAAAAATAAGAACTCGCAGGCCTCAGATATAATGCCTTTATCACAGTTTCTACCGTCTAATCATATATATAAAACATTTGATTGGATTGCATCTAAAATTAAGAATAAATGGCAACATTTTAAGTGGCATCCATATAAGAACACAAAGCAAAATGTGTATATGTCAGATCTGCGTTCAACGCGTATTCATGATGTATTGCAGAAAATAGATTACGATATAGTTCATCTGCATTGGATTAACAACCGTTTCATAGATATCCGTGAGTTAACAAAAATACATAAACCGATAGTTTGGACGCTGCATGACTCATGGCCTTTTACCTCTATTTGTCATTTGCCATATGGTTGTAAACAGTACGAAAAACATTGTGGGCAATGTCCGATGTTAGGTTCGCGGCAAAAGAGAGATCTGGCATATGAGGTGTTTCAACAGAAACTTGATGTGTACAAAAAATTAGACCTGCATATTGTAGCACCGAGCAGATGGTTAGCAGAATGTGCGAAACGTAGTGTGCTGTTGGGACAATATTCTGTGAATGTAATACCAAACTGTATTGATACGGAGTTGTTTAAGCCTGTTGATAAAAACAATGCTCGTGTGCAATGGGGATTGGATACAACTAAAAAATATATGCTATTCGGAGCAATGCAAGCTACGACAGATCTAAACAAAGGCTTTGATTTGCTGGTACAAGCATTGAAGTATTTACCATACAAAGACGTCGAACTAATTGTGTATGGAACAAATGAAAATTTATCCGAAATAGGTATACCCCTGCCAATACATACAATGGGGTATATTAATAGGGATGAACAAATGGCCTTGCTGTATAATGCCGCTGATGTTATGATTGTGCCATCGCGCAGTGAAAACCTTTCTAATACAATTATGGAAAGCCTGTCTTGTGGCACACCTGTTGTAGCATTTAATATTGGAGGCAATAGCGACATGATAGACCATAAACAGAATGGCTATTTAGCCAAAGAGTATGATTGTGAAGACCTGGCGAGAGGAATTGATTGGTGTCTCCGGCACAATGAAGAAAACACGCTTAGTGCACATGCTCGTGAAAAAGTCATGAATAATTATACCACCGATATAGTAGCAGAGCAATATAAGAAATTGTACGATTCGTTATGAAAAAAATCACATTTGGCATAGTATTATTGTTATGTTTGGCAGGAGTGTATGCATACTTGTATTATCCTCAGCAAAGTATGCCTATAGGTGAGCTTGTACTAGTGAGAACAATTGATACCATGAAATATCATAATGATTGTTTGCATCCATGTATTCGATATGACGAAAGGTCCGGCAAATATTATATGGCGCAATCTCCATACTATGGGTGGAATAGTAGGGTGGAGAATCCCATGTTCTATGTCAGTGATGAATATAACGAGTGGAATGCCGGCACACTGCTTGCAGATACACCAGAGAAAGGGTATAATTCCGATCCAAATATATGTCTGCATGCGAATGGCACGATAACGTATATATGGAGAGAAAGTGGGACTCCGCTTTGCGATTCGTTAGGATGTTACCAAACTACGGTAGGAGGCAGATTGCAGGATGGAAAATTGTTAGAAAAGCACGTGTATATAACCAATTCGTGGGATAACGGAGATATAGAACAATGTCCAATCATGATAGAGCATGATGGAATGTATTATATATATGCTGTTTGGTATCAATATAAACCGGAACGCAAAAATATAGGAATAGCAATATGGAGAGGTACGTCTGTTGATCGTCCGGACTTTACATTAGTAGATACAATCGCATTCGAATCCATATATACGTGTGACAAAGCGGCAAAATTACGAATGTTCGAACGCTTTGTGTATTTCCCCAAACCTCAATACTATGATTTGTGGCATTTTGACTTATTTGAATATGATAATAAGTTATATATGGTTTCTGTAGCAGAAAGGGCAGATAATGCTCGGATGATAGAGAAAAACGACAATATTATGTTGTCAGTTTCTGAGGACTGGAAGCATTTCAGAACATTCCGTAAACCACTGGTTAATAATCATTATACAGAGAATTATTGTGGCTATCGCCAGTATTACTATAAGCCTACCGCATTTGTAAAGGATGACACATTACATGTCTTCTACACGGCAAATGCCAAAGACGATTCGAATAGAAACCAATTATTCCATACATCATCTCCAGTTGAGATGGTTTTAAAATAAGAGATCATAGTTATGAACCTCTCCGCCATTACTTATTTACTATCTTTGCACGCTGAATATAATAGAGTATGGAAAACAAATTGTAATAATCGTACGGACGAACTACAGGATTTTCTGTGTTAAATACGAAGACGACACGAAGACGAGGCGAAAACGACACGGAAACGGACCGTACTATCGTCGGGAGAATATCTGTACTGTGCACCAAAATTAATACACTAAACATTATACACCATCCTCCAGAACAATGAAACTAAGTATAATAACCATAAATTACAACAACGCAGAAGGCTTGCGGAAAACGCTTGCCTCGGTAACGGCGCAGACCTATCGCGATATCGAACACATTATCATTGATGGTGGTTCGACTGATGGCTCGGTAGAAGTAATCAAAGAGTACGTCAATCAATTGCAAATTTCAAATTTAAGATTTCAAATCTATTGGGTAAGTGAGCCGGATAAAGGGATATACAACGCGATGAACAAAGGTATCCGCAAAGCAACAGGAGACTATATCTGGATTCTCAATTCCGGTGATTGTGCTACGGCTTCTGATATGGTAGAGCGCATGATGGGTGTATTGGATAAAACATCAAACATCCAACTCTTACTCGGTAATATTGTGAAAGTCTATCCGGATGGACGAATAGTCAGCGAGAAAAAGATTCATACGAAGTGTAGCCGTCCCATACCATTGGAAACATCGATGCTCACCTTCTACCAAGGAACGGTTCCGCAAGATGCAGCCTTTGTGCGCAGCGACTTATTTGAGAAATATGGCCTCTTTGACGAGAATCTCAAGATTTGTGCCGACTGGAAACTATACCTTAATATGATTGCATTAAGTGATGTTGCACCTCTATATGTGGATATAGACGTGGTTCATTTTGACATGACAGGTATCAGCAATGCCAATAATGAACTACGTTTGGCTGAACGTCGTCACTATCTTGAGCAGGTATTGCCGGTATCAGTGCTCAAGGATTATGATGCATATTCTTTCCCGATTGAGGAATATAGGCGGCTGAAGAAGTATCATCTTTGGGGAATAGTGTATTTTGTAGAGCGAGTACTCTTTAAATTAGAGAAATGGGGTGTTCTGCGATGACAAAGTTATCAATCATAGTACCAATCTACGGAGTGGAGCAGTATCTGCGCAAGTGTGTGGACAGTCTGCTTGCACAGGACCTGCCGTCATCCGAATATGAGATAATCCTTGTGGATGACGAATCGCCCGATGCTTGTCCGCAGATATGTGAAGAATATGCAGCTCAGCGCTGCAATATCAGCGTGGTGCATAGAGAAAACGGCGGACTATCCGCTGCGCGCAATTCCGGTATCGAGGTGGCGAAGGGAGCGTATCTGATGTTCGTTGATTCGGATGATTTTATTGAGCCAAATGTGCTCTCTATGCTTGTGGAACAGATAGAACGAGATCATTTGGATGTGTTGCGGTATAAACACCAGTATGTGGATGCTAATGGTCTTCCGTACAATCCATATAAGTCAGATCCCTATGGCAGACACAATTATTCCGCGGAAGTAACGGATGGTATCTCATTCCTGAATACCCGTTTCGGAACGACTTGTTATGCGTGGGCATTCGTAGTGCGCAGGGAGTTGTTTGAGGATTGTATTTTCACGCCTGGTATCTATTTTGAGGATACTGATTGGACACCGCGAATGTTAATTAAGGCGAAACGCGTTGCCAGCACAAACCGAGTGGTTTATAATTATCTGCTGACGCGGCAGGGTAGCATCACCAATGCCACCAACCGCGCGAAGCAGAAGAAAGTGCTGAACGACAAAATGCGCTTGGTTGGGGAACTACATCGCCAAGCTGATGTGTTGGCATCGCAAGGCAAGGAACATAGTTGGTTCGGCCGCATGACTGCAGATCTGGTTATCAGTATAATAGGTATGCTGAGTACGGATTTCTATGCCGAGCGCAAAGACTACTTGGCGCGTCTGAAGCAATATCAGGTCTATCCGTTGCGTAGCGGCAAACCCAAGGCGCGACTGATTAATATCTCTCCGCGTTTGGCTGTTGAATTGCTACATATGAAGAACGGTGAGGCATAGTCCCCACCGTTCTTATTATAGATGTTTTTTGCAGTCGTTTAGTTGACACGAACTTTCTGTCCGAGACGTAAGATGCTGGTCTCCTTAATCTTGTTGAGTTGGCAGAGACGCTTCACCGTAGTATGATAGCGTCGCGCTATCGCGGAGAGTGTATCGCCTTGACGCACTGTGTGGAAACGCATTGCGGCACGCTCGGCTTGCTGTTGGCGGATAGCCTTGATACCGATGACGTACTCTTGCTTGTTTTTGAGTTGGCCAGTAGTGAAGTCCACAAAACTCTCGGGGTTGAGGTCTCTACCGAGATAGCGTATTTCCCAGTGGAGATGGCTTCCGGTGGAATGGCCTGTGTTGCCTCCCAGACCGATAACATCGCCGGCAAACACTTTCTCGTACTCATCCACCATCGGGCGGCTCAGGTGGCCATAGACGGTCTCCAAACCATTGTCGTGGCGTATAACTACATAGTATCCGTAGCCGCGCGGATCCCAACCGACTATACGAACCTGGCCGTTCCAAGCACTACGAATAGAATCGCCAATCTGAACCTTGATATCCGTTCCCTTGTGCATTCTATATCGGCGCCAACCGTAGTGGCTGGTGATGTAGCCAGGAGCCGGCAGGCGAAATCCATCCATAGGGATACGCACATCGTCCTTAAGTGAATCGAACAGATTGCCGTATGGATTGACATGTTCATCGGTCCAGATATTGCGATAAGCACTATCGCAGGGGTGGTGATAGAGCAGAGTGGTATCTCCTACCATGAAGCGGAAATCCATCTTATAAACCACATCTCCGTTAGCGGTATGAACTATCATCTTGCGTGGCAGGAACTCGCGATCGCAACCGACATAGAGTGTGTCGTTGGAGAAATGGCTGGCGAACCACTCGGGTACACCAACACCGCGCTCGATGTCGATATCGTCCATCTGGCCGATTTGTTCATCGTAATCGCTGTCCACTAATGTGGTATCGGACTCGTTAGCCTCCACCTGCGCCGTGGCCGGCGCGCTATAACAATTACAAATCAATACTAACAATGCAGCGAGACATAGATTGCTCGTCTCTGAAAAACTCTTTCTGTTTCTAATCATTCGTTTATTTCTTGGTTATTGGTTTCGTTAGCAATGGTGTCATTAACCACCGTTTGTGTTTGTTGTTCCGGGATCGCATTACGCTTGTTGTATTCGTAAACGACGCCCCATGCGAGCAAGCAAACTACTGCAATAGAAGCGAGAGTAGTCAGCATTGCCTGCCATGGTTTCATGCCCTTTTTAGCATTGGCCAACGGATCTTTGACGAGCGGGAAGCGCACTTGTTCGGTGAGCGTGCGTCCGAAAGTAACGGAGATGAGAGCATCTGCGTTGACCGCCCATCCGTTGGCATTGAGCACCGGTGCGAGATTGCGTCGGCGCAGTTTGAGCCAAGCCATTATCATGCTCGGTCCGCTGATGACGAGCAGGATACTGATGAAGACAACAATCAGTTGCCACCATGTCAATTTGACCAGACCTCCGGCCACACTTGCCAAGGCTGTGCCAATCATGCCGAGAGCCATGCCGATGGCGGCAAAGATACCGGCGAACTTAGCAATGTCGAACGCTGTCTTGGGAGCCGCAGTCTGACCATCTTTGGAGATTGCTGCATCGGCTTTGGCAGTCATGTCGTCGAAGGCCTTGGCGTCCTTCTCGGCAGCAGACTTATTGATTTTGTCTTCCACCCATTTGGCGAACTTGCGGTATGGTGTCCAGAACGCTTGTCTGATGGAAATAGGATTGTCGATTATCTTGGTAACAGTGGCATCGTAGTCGTTGCCCTCGTTGTCGTAGAAGACGGCGTTCTTTCCAATACTGAGGTTGCTGATCTCACCTTGCGTCATAGCAGCTACTATCTGCATGGACTTGCCGAGTTTCTTGGACTCGCAGTTGCAGTAGAGCAGGTAGATGCCGGATAGCGGCGCTTGGCTATCATGCTTAGGCATGTCGCTGACGCGGATACAGAGGTGACATATGCGTTGGTCAATGACGAGTGTGCCGGCCTGGAAGGAGGCGATAGTCTTGGAGTTGTTGTCATAGAAGTCCTCCAACGCGACGAAGTTGCGTAGCAGTCGGTAGAAATCGCGATGCAGTAGCAGCAGTTTGCGTAGCGGCATATACACGGATTGTGCTGCAGCCAAGGCATCTGCGTTAGCCGTTTCTGCGGCACTCTTGGCAGCTTCCCAGTCGGCTATCTGCTTGCCCATCTCGAGGAATTTCTTCTCCGTCATGCCCGGTTTTGGTGTCTCTTCCGGAATGGAAGCCAGGCCGAGTTTCTGCAGTTTCTCGAGTTCGTAGTATGCGGCGTATTCTTCTGTTTTGGCCTTGTATGCAGCAATGACGTCTGCCTCAAGCGGCGCAGCAGGAATAGGTTGCTCTTCGATAGTGACCGCTGCGAGTGCTGCCTCTACGTCCGCCAGTTTGACGATGTCCTTAGCGGTGGCCACTTTCTTAGCCACAGCTTTAATATCTTTGTCTGCAATATTGTCGAGTGCAATCTCGTCTTGTTGCTTGAGCAGAGTGTCAGGTTTAACGAGTGTATTGCAAAGCCAGTCGGCAGTAGCAACCACTTCTTTGAGACGCAGTTTACCATCGTTGTCCAGATCCATCAGCTTGAGGGAGTCAGCGCTGATTTCCAAACCATTGACGGGACAGGAAAGAACTGTCCACATTTTCTTGTCCAGTTCGCCCAAGTGTCGAATATCTTCGCCGGAGTGAATGCGGACACGTGTAACATTGCCGATGGAGGCAAAAGTCCAATTGTACTTGCTCATAGTATGCGATTATAAATTGTTATTGCTTTTTGATGGGTTCCATGTGTATATTGACGTGCGTAGATTCGCCGAATCGTTGCCTGAGCTGTTGCTCTACGAGTTTGGTCTTGTCGTGTGCTTCCCTGAGGGTGGTGTTGCCATCCATGCGCACGTGCATTTCTATGGCGATTCGTTTGCCTATTCGTCTGGTCCGGAGGTTGTGCAGATCTGTCAGACCGTTGACGGCGTACACTATGCTGCATATCTCTTGTTCTGTCTCGGCAGGCAGCGAACTCTCGGTCAGTTCGTTGATGCTACCGCGTAGCAAGTCGATAGAGGTCTTGATGAGCATAGCTCCTACTACTACTGAAGCGAGCGGATCGAGAACGGTCCAACGGTTACCCAGCAGGATAGCTCCGGCTATGCCGAGTGCCGAACCGATAGAAGAGAGAGCATCGGAGCGGTGGTGCCAGGCATTGGCTTTGAGCGCCGGGGACTCGAGCGCCTGGCTGCGGCGTATAGTATATTGATAGAGCGCCTCCTTGACTGCAATGGAGATGAGTGCCATCCAGAGCGCTATCTGATGGGGAGCGGCTATGTCTGCTCCGTTCCACCAAGCGGCCATTCGTTGAGCGCCGGAGACGATGATGCCGACTGCAGCAGCAAAGAGCGCAACGGCGATGAGGAAGGCAGCGATGGTCTCGTATTTGCCGTGCCCGTAGTCGTGTGACTCGTCCTGCGGCTTGGCACTAATGTGAACGAAGACGACAACTACTATGTCGGTGAGCAGGTCGGAAAGCGAGTGGAGAGCATCGGCCACCATGGCAGCACTATGTCCCCAGATACCGGCAATGAATTTGCCAACTACCAGCAGGCCGTTGGCTAATCCTCCCCATAGCGTCACTTGCGCAATTTCTCTCTCTCTCGTCATAGCAAAAATTCAAAAACGGCTGCAAAGATACTAAAAATATTTGACATACACAAGAAAAAAACGCATTGGAGAGCGTTTTTGTGTACTGAGAGGAATAGGGAAGAATGGTTCTTGAGATGAAAGAAAGGCAAAATAAAGGCAGAGATATTCCCGAGTTAGTCACGACAATATCCCGACATTAACTCGAGTATTGTCTAGGATTGTCTCGATATCGTCCCGTATGTCTCTCGTATGTGTGCCGTATCGAATCAAAGAGCGACCCGGGCAGGTCGCTCTTTGGATATAATTGATACCATTACTTGGTCATTTTGTATTGAACGAAGGCCTCTATGGCTTCGTAGTTAGCGAGGCCGAGTTGTGCGTATAGTTCGGCTGTAGCATGGTTGCGGTCCTCGGCACGCTGCCAGAAGAGTCGTTCGTCATTGCCCATGAACGGCGCGGACTCCATTTGGCTCTGGTGCTTGAGGATGGTGTTTCGCTTGAAACGCAGTTCCTCAGGCGACATAGGCACGGCCATCTCGATGAGGTCCACTTCCCATTCCATCCAGGCGCCGCGGTACATCCAGATGCGACAATCCTTGAGCCATTCGTCCCATGCCGAGGTATGCTTGAGTTCGTCCAGTGCGGCGAGAACGGCGTCAAGGCAGACTCTGTGGGTGCCATGCGGGTCAGCGAGGTCACCGGCAACGAACATCTCGTGCGGGCGAATCTGTTCGAGCAGTTGGCGCACGATTTTGCTGTCTGCTTCGGTGAGCGGCCCTTTCTTGATAGTACCTGTCTCGTAGAAAGGCAAGTTGAGGAAGTGGATATGGTCGGTTGGCAGACCCATATGGCGGCAGGCTGCTGTAGCTTCGCCGCGACGGATGAGTGCTTTGATATCGAGAATCTCGCGTGTATCTTGGTCACCAACCTTCTCTGCCTGGAAGAAGTGCATGTACTCGTCGTACTTCTTGAGTACGGCTTCATCCTTGATAAATCCTAACTGCTCGTAGCCCTTGAGGAAATCCATGAAGCGAACGACTTCATCGTCGCAAACGGCTATACATCCGCTGGTTTCGTAGGCCACGTGCACGTTGTGTCCCTGCTTGATGAGACGGGCAAAAGTTCCTCCCATAGAGATGACATCGTCGTCCGGGTGCGGCGAGAAGATGAGCACATCCTTCGGGTATGGTTTGGCGCGCTCGGGACGGTTGGTGTCGTCAGCATTGGGTTTGCCTCCCGGCCATCCGGTGATGGTGTGCTGGAGATCATTGAAGACCTTGATATTGCAGTTGTAAGCAGACTCGAAGCGTGTGATGAGTTCGCTCAGTCCGTAATCGTTGTAATCCTTGTTGGTGAGTTTGAGCACCGGTTTTCCAGTTTGCTTGCAGAGCCAAACGACAGCGCGTCGGATGAGTTGGTCGTCCCATTCGCAACTGGTTACTACCCACGGAGTGGCTATACGTGTGAGTCCGGAAGCGGCTCCAAGGTCAAGGATGAACTGTGCGTTCTTGTGGAGCTGGAGTGCCGAAGCCGGGCATGCCGGGTCGTAGCGCTGTTCGATAGCTTCGCGTACGATGCGCGACTTATGTTCACCCCAAGCGGCGAGCATGATCTCTTTGGCTTGCAAGATAGTGTCGATGCCGAGCGTGATAGCGCTGACAGGCACGAGGTCGAGCGAGCCGAACATATTCTTGGCATCCTCCTTGGAGTTGTTGTCGAGCAGGACGAGTCGTGTAGCCGAGTTGAAGGACGAGCCCGGTTCGTTGAATCCGATATTGCCGTATTGGCCGATACCGAGCAAGATGAAGTCCAAGCCGCCTTCCTTGAGAATACTGCGTTCGTATTCCTGGCAGAAAGTGATGAGGTCTTCCTTCTTGAGGTTCCACGGAATGGAGTGAATATTTTCGGGCATGATGTCCACTTGGTCGAGCAGGAGGCTCTTGAGCATGGCATGATTGCCCATGGTCTCGTCGGTCAGCGGATAATACTCAAAGAGGTCGTACAAAACGACGTTTTTGAGGCTGAGTCCTTCCTCTTTGTGCTTGCGAGCCAACTCGGCGAAGACGTCTCTGGTAGAGCGTCCAGGAGCCAACGAAACGACATATCGTTGGCCTTGTTGCTGGCGCAGACGGATCTGTTCAGCAATATGATTGGCAACAGCGGCAACGCCTTCGCGCGCTGTCTCGTAAATAGTAGTGCGAACTTGCTCTTGGCGTGTGACGCGGCTGAGCTCGAGCACGTCATCCGGGCAGTAAAGTCGACGGGAGACGTGGCTTAATGAGATTTCCGAACTAAGATTTGTTTTCATATTTATTTGTTAAGTACCTTTAAAATTATCGGTTCCATGATTTCGTACCCTGCTTCGTTAGGATGTACCTGATCGTAGCTGAGTCCTTTCTTCAATCCACCGTCTTCAGCAGCCATAGCGCTGTAGTAATCCACATAAGTGATTCTGTTTTGCTTGGCATATTGCTCGATCATACCATTGAGTCGGCGGATCTGTTCCGGTGCATCGAGAACGCAGTTGTTCCATCGGAAGGAGCGTGCGGGCAGAACGGAACAGAGGATAGGACGAATCTTGTTAGCCTTGGCCAGTTCGCACATAGAGATGATGTTGCCCAATGTGTTCTCAAGCGAGATAGTGCCGTTGTTCTGTGCAATATCGTTGGTGCCGCACATGATGACCACGGTATTCGGATGCAGATTGATGACATCCTGACGCATACGAACGAGCAGTTCGGCAGATGTCTGTCCGCCTATGCCTCGTCCGGTGAATCCGTTCTTGATGAAGAAATCCTGATGCAGTTTGTACCAATTGCGAGTGATGCTATTGCCGTAGAAGACGACATTGACTTTAGCTTGCAGCGAATGCAGTTCGGCATTCTTGTCAGCATAGTATCCGAAGCGTGCCCAATCGCCTTGTCGCTTATTGCGTTTGGCCATTTTTCTCTCCTGCTCAGCTACGATCTTGTAGGTCTCACGGCTGATCTCTTTGGGACTAAAATCCGCAGCAATAGGGTAGTGGTCGCTCAGATAGGGGACACCATATCCATCGCGCAAGATGCGGAACTCGAGAGCCGAAGCGTTGCGATAGAAGATGAAGTCGATCATCTTGCCCTTGTTGGGATTATAGCCGTGGAAGGTGTACGATGTGTCGGTGACGGGAGCCTCGCGTTGTGCAAGCTTCATAGTGTTCCACATCGGTGCGAGTTCGGGGGCATCGGGAGTGACGTTCAGGTCACCCATGACGAACATAGGAATAGTATCTCCACCAATGGCAATAGCGCTATCAGCGATGAGTTGCAAGGATTTCTCGCGAGCAATAACGCCCTTGTGGTCCAGGTGGGTATTGAAGACCAGATAGAGTTGTCCGGTCGTTTTGTCCTTGATGTGTACATAGGTGACGATACGTTTGTACTTGCCATCCCATCCGCGCGAGGGCACGCTGGGTGTCTCGCTGAGCCAGAAGGTATTGGTGCCGACCAGATCGTATTTGTTTTTATTGTAGAAGATGGCACATGCTTCGTCTTCGCGGTTATTGGGGTCGCGGCTGATGGACACAGCGTCGTAGAGCGACTTGAGGTGCTCACGCAGATAGGCCTCTTGGTCGGGCATTTCCTCTTGCATGCCGACTACATCGGGTTTCTCGGTGAGGAGCATGCGAACAGCTGCTTCTTTGCGAAACTCCCATCCGTTAGGTCCATCTGTTTGATTCTTGACAGACGAGCGGATATTATAGGACATGACATTAATCGTCTGTGACGATACAGTTGAAAGTTGAAAGTTGAAAGTTGAAAGAATAACTAATAACAGCAATCTATTTTTCATAGGACTTGAGATATTAATAGTTAATTATTCATTTACCTGTTGCGGGTGGCGGCGTGCGTGGAAGAATATATACACCAGCAGCGCCAGCGATGCTCCGGCAGCTACGAGCCAGAAGATACGTATGGCGGAGAAATCGTATTGGGCTACGCCGTCCACCATGACTTTGCGTCCTTCGATGAGATAACCGCTGACGATATCCTGGAGGCCTGCAGCTGCATATGAAGCCATACCGATGACTCCGGCTGTGGCTCCGGCTGCTTCAGCGGGCGCTATGTCCACTGCCATCAGTCCGCCGAGGAAGCATATGAGCACACCTATACTCAGACCGAACAAGATGACGATGATACAGTCTAACCAATAATAGCCGGCGGGCACAAAGAGAAAGGCAGCGAGGGCCACAAGGTTCATAGCCGAAGTGATGAAAGCCATCATAGTGCGGTCGCCTTTGAACAACTTGTCTGATACCAATCCGGAACCCACCGTGCCGATGATACCAAATGCAGAGCTGAGGGTGAGCAGGAAGGACGCGCTCTCAACAGAGTAGCCTTTTTCTGCTTGGAAATAGAAGATGCCCCAACTGGTGAACGCGTAGCGTGCCACGTACATGAAGGCTGAGGCGAGTGCCAAGACCCAAATGATAGGCATGCGTAGTACTTCCAATTGTTTCTTGCCTGTTTCCTTCAGACGCTCTCGTGTGCTGGCGTGTTGTTCTTCTGCAGATTGGAACGGCCGGAGTAACCCGAAGATAAGAATCACTCCAAGCAATCCCATGCCGGCTGCGCCGAGAAATCCTGCCTGCCATCCCAATGCACCGACGATGAGCGCGGTGACATAGAAGGTGATGGCTTCGCCCAAGTTGTGGGACAAAGACCAGTAGCCGTATTTGGTGCCGAATCCGTCATTGCCGAACCAGCGCTTTAGTGAAATGATAGAGCACGGCGCACCGACTGATTGGAACCAGCCGTTGATGGCCCATAGGATGAGGAATACCAAGAAGGGCACCTTGAGAGCCAAAACGGCATTCACTATAGCGCATATCAGTAAGCCGGCTGACATGAAATATCTGACATTGACATGATCTGCTAAAAAACCATTGAAGAGTTTGCCGACTGCATAGCCGAAGAAGAGGGCTGAGCCGATGATACCTAATTCAGACTCGGTGAGGAATCCGTCATCCACAATACCTTTCTTGAGCACACTCAGACTCAATCGGCACACATAAAACAGACCATAACCGATGGTTACCGCCCAGAATATACCTTGACGGGTGCGTTGTTCTTTAGTCATATAGTATATGTTCTACTTGCGTAAAACGTTAAGTCGTTAAAATGGTCGCTTGCGCGATGTTAAATTGTTAAACTGTTATGTTGTTAGAATGGTCGTCCCATTATATCGTAGCGTACACCATTGCGGATGATGACCACTTGACCGTTGATGAGTCCCTTGATAGTTTGGTCGCGGTTGAGCGTCTTGACAGAAGGAATAGCCTCCTCTACGTCCAGATGTGCTCTCACGTATAGGTCATCAATAGCCAGTGCCTGATCGTTACCGGCTTCGTCCACGTCGGTCCAACGGATCAGTACCACTTCGCCCGGATTAATTGCAATAGGTAGTTTGGCACTGAGTTTTGACTGATTGTTGACATTCTCTCCATCTACGGCTTCTCCTGCGTTGCCTGTGTGGTTCTCCGGAGTCTTGAAGTCGAGATCTGCGAAGTTACGTGCGCGTACTTCGCCTAAGTATTTCTTGCGGTCACGCAGGTCGCGCAGTAGTGACTGTGAAGTCAGTACCACGTAAGAGAATTGAAGTGTATCAACAGCCGTTTTAGACGAACCTAATCGCCATAACTTGCCTGTGTAGTTGATTTCCAATGCGGTAATCTGGTGTCCGGTATTATTCTCAATGAGCACACCATATGTAATTTCCCGATTAGAATTGTCATTGAGTGAGCCGAGCGAACGTTGGGTGGAGTTTTGCGACTTGAGAGTAATAGAACCCTTGCCGAAATTGTAGAAACCGCCATCCGAGTGTTCTCCATTGCCGATGCGATACCAATTGAAAGTGTTCCATGTGATAGTGCTGATGCCGTCCGGTATTTTGTTGCCGGATGTGGCAGCATACCATCCTTCCGGGTAGTGTCCTTGTACGAACGTACCCTTCGCCAATGTCTCGCTATGCTGATTAGGATACTCCGTCAATTGGTCAAATTGTTGACGATATTCCCATTTGTTGTTTTCGTTGGGTGTGAATCCTGCCACCATCATGTTTTTCAGTACCGGTTGGGTATAGACATGCTTGAAGCGGTCGGTGAACTCAACTATGAACTCTGCATTTGGGTCATTCGGTTCATAGTAGAAGAGGTGATCTGTAGCTTCAGCCCCCGGGTTTTTGCTGGCGAGAATACCCGCATCGCTACCCGGGTAGTTGGGGCGTTTGTCGCCATCTTCAAGCATGACGTCATATATCTTCGGGTCTATGCCTGTGAATTGGCGCATAATCTTTTTGACACCATTCTCGTAAACATAGACAGTACTCTTGCTGTCATACCCCCATATGTTGGCTACTATGCAATTGCTCTTGCCGTTGCCGGCATCGATGCTGTTGGCAGGGTAAGCGCGAATCTGATAATCGGTGGAGTAACCAGTGGCTTTGTAGAACCAATTGGTGAATCCCTTTTCCCCTTCAGTTTCATAGACCATATAGCCGTTAGGCGAACCGTCTGTACACCAATCGCTGCACCAGAAAGCGCCTTCTGCGGCTCCCATGGTACGTTCTATCAGTCGAGAACTAATCTCGTTGACAATGTTAGTGTGGGTGTGTCCGGAGAGAATATGTTGGGTGACATTTCCTCTTGCCATCCACGCTTTCAGGTTGTTGAGCTCTCCGGTCATGCTACGGGTCGGGATATGGAATGATACCACTATCGGAGTGTTGGCCGGCACCAACGCCAAGTCTTGTTGCAGCCAGTTGCGCTGCTCGGTAGTCAAGCCGCAATTGTATGATTTGTTGCCTCCGGAACCGGTGTACATCACGTTGTCCAATACGACATAGTGAATTGCTCCGATATTGAAAGAGTAATAAGTCGGACCGAACGTATCAGTGAAACTGTCGTCTGCTACGGAGTCTTGCTTGGCAGCATCGCCTTGGTCTGCTGCTTTGCAATTATGGTCGTGGTTTCCGATAACCATGAAATTGGGGAAGCCCATTTCTTCGAAATGCTGTTTCTGCTTCTTGTGGGCAGCGTACCAGTCCCACACTATGTCACCTACGCAGATACCATAGAACTTGGTGCCTGCGGGGTATGTTTGCTTGAATGCCAGCACGTCCTTTACCGTCTCCATCTTGAAGCGGTGCTCGTCGTAGTCATTCAGGACCTGCGGGTCGCTGAAGACAAACAAGACGTGTGTTGAGTCGGCCTTGCCCCCATCTGCCTGGCGATGCAAGGCGAAGTCGTATGTGCCGGCTTCGGTTACCCGTTTGTACATCAGCGGTGAACCGGTGGCATCCAGCGGGATGTCGTAGCCGGAAGGAACACTCACAAATACGAACTCTGCATTGTCGCGATATGGCAACTCGTATGCACCCTGTGCATCCGTTTGTGCGATGGTCACGCCATCGCTGACAGCAACGCCAGCGATGGGTGAACCGTTATCAGTAAGCACATGCCCGGTTATGAGGGCAGAAAGAAGAAGTGCTAACATTTCGATAGATAGTTATTAATGAACAATAAATACTTGTTATTGAACTACAATGGCTCCTTGAGCATTGTACAGCTTACCATTACGTTGGATGTACAGAATGCCGTCATAGATATACTTCTGTGCGTCGGCAGAAGAACGGATGTTCTCAAAGCCTTGGATCTCGCTTGGGATAACCGGTTCTGTCGGTTGATCCGGATCTTCCGGAGTAACAGGAGCTGTTTTCTCAATGGCCAGATCAAAATAGCGCAAGTTACGCGGTGTAGAACGCAGCGAACGATGAGATGGGTCATAACCATAATATCCAATCGTACCAGGCAGAGCAATGCTGTCAATGGCCAATACTCCACAGAAACGATCTGCATCTGAATCGAAAGTACCGCTAATAGTGGTGCCGTCAAACTCTACATCTCCCGATTTCTCCAATGGGAAGAGAGTTACCTTGCCTTGTGGATTAGCTATAGCCAAAGTTTGGCTGTATGCCTCGTTGACAGTAAAGTATGGTAGCATGTTCGGATTGATCTCCGGCATAGCGTATTTAACAAGCATTGAAGATGAGAATACGCCCTTGTAATCTTTGCCATATTTGGTGTCAGAACCATCGTTCTCCGGGCAGTAAACATTGAGCAGGGTATAATTGCTCTTGCGGCTCGCCCAGCCGGATGGAGCATAGAGGTCCGTCCAAGAGTCGAAGATGTTATCCGGGCAGGTGTAAGGAACATTATTACGTACGTTGATAGCTTGTAAGAAATAGAGACTCTTCTTGTCGGGACTGAGTGCTACGTCAATACCATATTCATATTGTGGGCCTCCCGGGCGGATTACGTTAGCGAGTTTACCACCACGAGTTAGGGTCAACAGATAACAGTCTTGTCCACCATTAGTATTGTGGGAAATCCATTGATGATCAATAGCCTCAACACCGGAGTTCTTTCCATTGTCAAGGGTCGTATTAGGCAATCTGCTACCTCCGTAGCGACCGGTCATCATGCCGACAACGTAGATGACACCCTCATCAGTACAACGCAATGAGTAGCAATGTGCGTTTGCTGCATCAGTAGAAGTATCATCATTGCAATAGCCCCATTCATAGTGCCATTTGAATGCACCAGATAGGTCAAAACTGAAGAATGCAGAAAGGGCACCGGCTGTATTAAATGGGTGGCTTGTTTTGAATTCTTCTTCCATATCATCAATCTTAAGTCCATAACTGTGGTGATTTATAGCTATAATGACTTGACCAATCGGGCTAACTGCAATAGCCGCTGTTTCGTCGCTTAGTTCTCCCTTAATCATATGGCACCATTGCTCCTCACCGGCAGCGTTGTATGCAAAGAGGATTGCATTGGATATTGTGCAGGAAAGAGCATTGCTGTTGAAAGTGGTAGAGCCATCCATAGAACTAGCTACATAGATGTTGTTCTGAGCGTCTGTTGCAACATAGGCACGGCCATATGATGAAGCACCATTGTCATTACGGAATTGATGCCAAATGAGTGTACCGTCATTCTCATACTTGGCAACGAACATCTGATTGTTGTTGTTCATATCGCCTTCTACGCCACCTTCCCATACGAAGGATGCCTCACCGGTAATAGTGCCGGCAACGATGACGTTGTTCTCTGAGTCGATAGCGATTGTTCCGGCATTTGCCTCTACTTGCGCAGCAATCTGCCATGCACGAACTGCGCTACCGTCGTTGCGTAGTTTGAGTACATAGATGGCAGCTTCTGCATCATTAGTATTGTCTATCGGCATCACTTTCGAACCAACCTTAATAGAGTTGTTGAAAGCACCGGTAACGAAGATGTTACCATATTGGTCAATAGCCAAATCAGCAATAGTAGCGTTGCCTGCTTCTACTATAGGGTAGGTCCAGAGAATTTGTTTAGTCGGGCTGACTTTGACGATAACAGCATCACCCAAGTCGGCAGAACTATTGCTGCTGAGTGTTGTGGATTCTGCAGTCACTTTGTCTCCACCGAATGTGGCTGCTACATAGATATTGCCTTCGTTGTCAACTACCATACGATGTGGCTCAATTTGACTACCGGCGATGTTGGAACCCCAATAGGAGTACCAGTCCATACTGCGTTGCGCATTAGCAACCATTGCCAGGCATACCATGATGCCTACTAAGAAAAATTTTTTCATGTTGTTTTGAATGATTAAATGAGAAATAATGCTATAATCTTCATATATTCAATTAGCAATTAGCAATAACCAATAACCAATAATTTTTTAATATCCTTAATTATGTACAAGACCCGGATTGATGAATACCTCATCGTACGGAATCGGGATAAGCAACTCGTACTTCGGGACGTAGGTGTATTTGGCTCCGGCGCCGGGTTCGTTTACTGAATGCATGTACGCCACGAAATCGTCCGGATTCGGATAGAGACGCATTAGGTCGAACCAACGGTGGTTTTCAAAGCAGAGTTCTACACGGCGCTCGTGGAAGATGGCGTCACGCAGAGTCGGGTAATCAGCAGCATAAGCTGCATTGGTCATCGACTCTTCGTAGCCCTTAATACCGGTTCCTGTGCGTGTGCGAACCTTATCGAGATTTTCAATAGCCTTGGCATTGTCACCCGTGCGTTCGTAGGCCTCTGCCAACATCAGATAGACATCTGCAAAGCGAATCTCAAACCAAAGATTAGCACCACCGATATTATTCTTTGTGTCAACATACTTACGAGTGAAATAGGTACCATTGGTGTGTTTGCGAATAGCGGTAGTCATTCGTTTGTCGGAAGCAGCGAAACCGGCCGATGTGCTCTCGAACTCGTTAAACAAGTTCTCCTGTCCGGCATTGAAACCGCGGCCAACTAACGGAGACGTCAATCCTGTAGCTCCTTGTGGTTGGAAATACTGCGCAAAATTGGAACAATGATCAGCATTAGGCATGTACATGATTGGGAAGATTACTTCCTCATCGGTCTGATTATCCAACGAGAATAGTTTGCCGTACGTAATTCCCAATCCTGTATAGCCGCTGACACTCAACGCTTGCTCCAGATAGGTGATAGCATCGTTGTATAGCTCTGGTCTATTCTGTGTGGCTGCAAACTGCAAATAAACGCGACCAAGTAGAGCGCAAGCCGCTGTGCGTGATGCATGACCGAATTGCTCACCTCTACAGGTAGCCGGCAGCATTTCGCTGTCTGCAATAGTCTTGAGATCCTCGATGATGAAATTATATACATCTATCACCGGGTCACGGTGCAGTTCTTTGACAGCATTACTTCCGCTAACGGTATGACGCATGATAGTCACCGGTCCCCAGAGACGAACCAGATAGAAGTGGCTTAATGCACGCATGTACATGGCTTCGCCGCGAAGACGTTGTCTCTCAGTGTCCGACATCTTGACTGTATCAATATGCTCCAAGAGAACATTGCTGCGATGGATGCAGAAGTAGCAGGCATTGTAAATCTCGGCTACAATGGTGTTTGTACTGCTAACCGTGTGACCGACGAAGGTGTAGTACAAACCGCCGGAAGTACCCATATCGGTTGTAGTAGCATTGTCGGACTTCATCTCTGTCACAAAAAACAACTTGTCGTAGGCGGGGCGCAGGGCTTCGTACGAGGATGCCAATAAGGCTTCCATATCAGCAGAGTCGCGATAGAACTTGCTCTCGTCAAATGAATCCGGATCCGTCAAGTTCAAGAAGTTGCAACTTGGCAGAGCCAGTATGCTAAGAACAATAACTAATATGCTTGATAACTTTTTCATAACTCTTAATACTTTCAATTATCAATTAGAATGTCAGTTTAACACCACCGCAGAACGAACGAGCCAGTGGATATGTACCGAAGTCTATACCCGGAGCAGTGACGGACGCATTGTAATCCACATCCGGGTTATAGCCCGTGTACTTGGTGGCCGTGAAGACGTTATCTACAGAGAAGTAAATATAGAACCTGCTCAGACTCATTGCCTTGAATGCCTTATTGTCCGGTATGGTGTAGCCTAACGTTATGTTGGTCATACGTAGAAACGAACCGTCTTCTACAAAGTAGGTGGAGAACTTGGTGTTCAGGTTCTTTTGACTACGGTTTGCACGGAACATCATATCCGGGTTGGTCTCATATGGCTGGGTATATTCACCTCGATAACGATTCAAGCCAACGGCCATGCTGTTAGAGCCACCTTCGTTATTAGCGATATAGTAACGCGAGAAGTTGATAACCTTGTTGCCATACTGTCCGTCGAACGTTGCCGATAGACTCAAGCCCTTCCATGAGAGACTGGTGTTGAATCCGTAGGTGAACTTAGGATAGTTGTTGCCGATGATATCGCGGTCATCTTCAGTAATTCTGCCATCGCCGTTGACATCGCGCCACTTGACATCACCTACATAGACATTTGCATAGTCTGCCACTGCCGGTCCTTGTAGCACATAGCCTTCTTCGCCTATATGCTTAGCATCCTCTTTGATGAGAATATAGTCATCAACTGTGATCAAACCGTCACTAACCATACCAAAATAGGAACCGATTGGAAGTCCATTGCGAGTGATGTGGGTCAGTTGCTGACGTTGTGCTTTAATTGGAATCTCGTCTGTCAACCCCTCTACTTTATTGCGATTGAGTGACATGTTGAATCCGATATTCCACTTTACACCTGCTGTGTTCAGCACATTGGCATCTACTTGAAGATCACCGCCTTGGTTAATAACATGACCAGCTATATTCTTTACAGAACCAAAGGGTGCAACATATAGGTTATTTCCGTGATCTATTACATGATATCCCCTAAGGTTGGTCCACATACTTGTAGCGCCGGTGACACCTGAAGTCGTAGCTTGGTAGAGAAGATCAGTGGTGTTACTATAGTAGTAATTAAGGACGATACTCAAGCGGCCTGACCAAAAGGTCATATCCGTTCCAACATTGGCCTGCGAGGTCTTCTCCCATCCGAGGTCAGGATCCGCAGAAGTGGGGTAGTAGGTGACTACGGATTGTGGTGTTTCACCAAATACATACGAACCACTTTTGATTGTAGAAATATAGCGGTAATTGCTGATATTGTTGTTACCCGAAATACCCCAGCTGGCGCGCAGTTTGGCGGTGAACTTATCCTGGATTTCCTCGGCGAAATGCTCGTTGGTGATGTTCCATCCCGCGCTGACAGAAGGGAAGAATCCCCAGCGATTTGTCGGGCCGAAACGCGAGCAACCGTCACCACGCAGTGTGACAGACAATGTATAACGATTGTCGTAATTGTACATAGCACGACCGAAGAAGGACATCAATGACCATGCTATTTTGTCGGTCTTGGCTGCTGTACCGTTTGCATCAGTTGCTGTAGCTTGTGCGGCGCTAAGTTCCGTGATTCGATAATCTGGTAGGGCGCCAGGTACTGTCGCTGCATCAATGTTGTCGTAATCCTTTTTTTCCATGGAATAACCGGCTACCGCACTGATAGTGTGCTTGTCGGCAAAGGTCTTGTCATAAGACATGGTCGCTTCTAAAAGCCAATCAATATTGAAGTCTCGGTCATTGCGAGCTTTTACC
>JAILDU010000037.1 GCA_024689005.1 Paludibacteraceae bacterium | reverse complement strand
TTGCTGCTGATGGCGATCAGTGTCTTTGCTATCGTTTACGGCATCATTCTGATCACCCCGTTTGCAGAACCGGAAGGAACGGGCGAACAGGTGACCTACGAGCGCAGTCCATGGGCTTTTCGCCATTTCGTATTGGGTGCTATAGCTATTGTCTTCTACATGGGAATAGAAATAGGAGTACCGGCTACGCTGATTAGTTATCTCAAGCCGACAGTAGGTTTTGCTGCTGCAGGGTACGTAGCCGGACTATATTGGCTATGCATGCTCATAGGCCGCACTATCGGTTCGTTCATAGGTGGCAAGATCAGTAGCCGCGCCATGGTGATAAGTGTGTCCGTGCTGGCTATCGTGCTGATGGGTTGCGCCATGTTGCTGGGCGATAGTATTAAGATTGTCATGCCGACCAGTTGGGCATTCGAGACAGCAGAGATGCCAATAGCAGCGCTGTTGATTCTGCTCGTTGGTCTGTGCACATCGGTAATGTGGACGTCTATCTTCAATATGGCTACAGAGGGACTCGGCAAATATACAGCAAAGGCAAGCGGTATATTTATGATGATGGTAGTAGGCGGAGGCGTTCTGCCGTACATCCAGAGCATCGTTGCTGCAGAGAACTGCCTGATCAGCTACATCGTACCGACTATATGCGCTGCCTTCATTCTCTACTACGCTATATGGGGTAGCAAAAACGTAAATACAGATATCGAAGTATAAAGCATAATAGATTTAGCCATGAAAAAGTACGCATTAGGTATCGACTTGGGAGGAACAGGGACCAAGTTCGGTTTGGTCAACGAAGACGGACAAGTGCTTCGCAGTGACTCCATCCCGACACAACAATACCCGCAGATAGAAAACTATTGTGACGCGTTGTGCACAGGATTAAAACGATTGGTGGCCAATGAAGGACTATCCATGAGTGACATAACGGGTATCGGTTGCGGAGCCCCGAATGGCAATTACTACACAGGCTGCATTGAGCAAGCACCCAACCTACCCTGGAAAGGACAAGTGCCGTTCGCTAAGATGATCAGCGAGCGAATGGGAGTAGCCTGTACCATCACGAATGACGCCAACGCTGCTGCGCAGGGAGAGATGATATACGGCTCCGCGCGAGACATGAAGAATTTCATAGTCATCACTCTCGGCACAGGCGTGGGATCGGGCATTGTCATAGACGGCAAAGTGCTATACGGACACGATGGTTTTGCGGGCGAACTGGGTCACTGCAAGATAGATCACTCCGGCAACGGCCGTCTGTGCGGCTGCGGACAACGCGGATGCATAGAAGCCTACGCTTCGGCCACCGGAGTAGCTCGCACGGCCAAGGAGATAGTCACTTCTTCTACGCGGCAAACACTGCTTCGCCAACTGGCGGACATAGACCATATAACATCAAAAGATGTGTTTGACGCAGCAGAAAAAGGAGACTTGGTAGCCAAGCAGATTTTTGACTATACAGGCCATCTGCTGGGACAGAAACTGGCAGACTTCGTACATTTCTCCAGCCCGGAAGCTATCATTCTATTCGGCGGACTGACCAAATCCGGCCACTGGATCATGGATCCTATCAAGGAGGCTCTGAATGAAAACTTAATGCCGATATGGAAAGGTAAAATACCTGTGAGCATTTCTTCATTGAAGGATAGTGACGCAGCTATTTTAGGGGCAGCAAGCCTCGCTTTCTGACGGCGACAACAATAATGCTAAGGTTGATTAAAGACATATTGCAGCACTTGTACCCGTACGGCATTTGTCGTACGGAGCAGGCTGTGTATCTGACTTTTGATGACGGACCTATCCCGGAAGTGACCCCTGCGGTCTTGGATATTCTGAAGAGATATAATGTCAAGGCGACATTCTTCATGGTGGGAGAGAATATCGACAAGCACCCGGATATCTATCGGCAAGTGGTAGAAGCCGGACATAGTGTCGGCAATCACACATACAATCACTTGAAGGGTTGGAACTACTCTACCCGGGAATACATGGACAATATTGAGAAGTTTCCTGTCCCCTCTACCCTGTTTCGTCCACCGTACGGCAAAGCTACGTTCCGTCAACGGAGATTACTTACACAAAAGGGGTACAAAATCTACCTGTGGGACGTACTGACACGCGACTATAATCCGCATCGTTCGCCCGAAGCCATGCTACGCACTATCAAGCGGCAGACACGTCCGGGATCGATAATTAATTTTCACGACTCAGTCAAGTCTAACCAACGAATGTTACAGGTCTTGCCTTCTGCTATCGAATGGCTGCAAGCGCAAGGTTACACACTCATGCCGCTTTAATCCGGCTCACATATAATCCAAAGAATGAATAATCTTTCAACTATAGAAAATCCGACACTCCGTTTGGTAGGAGAAGAGGCAGACCGATTGGGTCTCGACTGCTATGTTATCGGTGGTTGGGTGCGCGACTTGGTGTTGCACCGTCCTTCTACCGACATAGATATTGTCTGTGTTCACCGCGAACAAGACGAACGACCGCACATCGGTATTCTGCTGGCCGAAGCCGTAGCCAAACGTATCGGTAGAGGAGCTCATCTCTCCGTCTTCCGCACATACGGCACAGCTCAGGTCAAACGCAAAGAGCTGGAACTGGAGTTTGTCGGAGCGCGCCGCGAGAGTTACCAGCGTGACAGCCGTAATCCCATCGTAGAAGACGGCACGCTGCAAGAGGACCAGAACCGGCGCGACTTCACCATCAACGCAATGGCTATCTGTCTCAACCAAGACCGATACGGCGAATGGTTAGACCCCTTTGACGGTATGGGAGACCTCGAACGCTGCATCATACGTACGCCGCTCGACCCGGATATCACCTTCAGCGACGACCCGCTGCGAATGATGCGAGCCATTCGGTTTGCCACGCAACTCGGGTTCAACCTCTACGAAGAGACTTTTGACGCTATCGTGCGCAACGCCAAACGAATAGAAATCATCACTCGCGAAAGAATAGCAGACGAGTTGAACAAGATCATGCTCAGCCGACGTCCTTCAGAGGGATGGCTGCTGCTTGACAAAACAGGATTGTTGCCGCTCATTTTCCCGGAACTGTCTGCTCTGAAGGGCATTGAGGTAAAAGACGGACGAGGGCACAAGGATGTGTTCTATCACACGCTGAAAGTCCTAGACAATACAGCGGATTCTTCCGACAAGTTATGGCTTCGTTGGGCGGCACTGCTACACGATATAGGCAAACCCAAAAGCAAAGCATGGGATCCGCAGGCAGGATGGACGTTCCGCAATCACAACTATCTGGGCGCAAAGATGATTCCTAAGATCTTCGCCAAGATGAAACTGCCACAGAACGAGAAGATGGACTATGTGCGCAAAATGGTGGACCTCCACATGCGCCCCATCAACCTCATAGAAGATACAGTCACCGACAGCGCTGTCAGACGACTGCTGTTCGAAGCCGGCGATGACATAGACGATCTCATGTTGCTCTGCGATGCGGACATCACCAGCCGCAACGAGGACAAAGTGGCACGATTCCACCGCAACTACCAACTGGTAAGACAGAAGATGGTCGAACTCGAGGAAAGAGACCGAATACGCAATTTCCAACCGCCTGTCAAGGGAGACGAAATCATGCAGATTCTACATCTCGAGCCATGCTCCGTTGTCGGCGAACTCAAAGCGGCTATCAAGGACGCCATTCTCGACGGCATCATACCTAACGAATACGAGCCGGCCAAGGAATACCTTATGCAAATGGCCAAACAACGAGGACTACTATAGTGATAAGCAACGATTTACATAGTGCTTTAGCGCCTATTGTGGCTAACTACGAGCCGCAACAGATTATCGTAGTTACTACACAGAATATCTATTCCTGCCGACCCGAGGTGGCTGCTTTGGGCTACACCACGCTAATTCTGCAGGGAGGAGAAGAGAACAAATCGCTGGCCACCATACAAGTAATTTGGGATTTTCTGCTCAGCCACCATATCACGCGCCGCGGACTGATCATCTGTTTTGGAGGCGGAGTCCTGACCGACCTCGGAGGATTTGCTGCCGGCACGTACAAACGCGGCATCGACTACGTCAACATCCCCACTACCCTATTGGCTATGGTGGACGCTTCGACCGGAGGCAAAACAGGATTCAACTACGGTGGACTGAAGAACTGTATCGGTTCGTTCTATGCACCAATAGAAACCATCATCTGCCCCATGTTGCTGGATTCACTACCCGTGTCGCAGTTACTGAGCGGATATGCCGAGATGCTCAAACACGCGCTTCTGGCTAACGATGACGAGTGGAACAGGCTATTGCGCCTCGATTGGAACCAACCGGATATGAATGCTCTCGCTCCACTCATCGAGAACAGTCTGCGTATCAAGCAACATATCGTAGAAAACGACCCGCATGAACAAGGGCTGCGCAAGGCGCTCAACCTCGGCCATACAGTCGGACATTCCTTGGAGGAAATACAGTTAGCCGATCTCTCGTCCAACGACAGATGGTTGCACGGCTATGCCGTCTTCTACGGGTTGATAGCAGAACTATACCTCAGCGTCGTGCGATTCGGTTTTCCTCGTCTTCCGCTGCAACAACTGACCGACCTGATGGTGCACGTCTATGGTCGACCGCACTGCAAATGCTCCGACCGTGAACGCCTGATCGCACTCATGCTACAAGACAAAAAGAACGAGCACGCCGACGAGATCAACTGCACACTCCTGCGCGCTATCGGGCAACCCGTCATCAACTGCATCATCTCGCCGAATGAGATGAACGAAGCGCTCGACTATCTCTTCAGCCTCTGACACTGATTATTATCTACCAGATACAATAATGCACCGGACGCAAGGCCGATGCATTATTGGTTTTCCTTAGTGTGCTGCCAGCATATTCTCCGGATCCAGCAGTTTGTCCAATTGCTCTTTGCTCAGCAATCCGTGTTCCAGTACCAGGTCATATACGCCCTTACCCGTCTCCAGTGCTTCTTTGGCAATCTTGGTGGACGCCTTGTAGCCTATCACCGGATTCAGTGCGGTCACTATGCCGATTGACTGCCTGACGGTCTGCGCGTTATGCTCACGATTGATAGTGATGCCGTCTATGCACTTCTCGCGCAGGATTTGCATCACGTTGCGCAACCATGTTATTGACTCGAAGATACACTCCGTTATAATCGGTTCCATCACGTTCAATTGCAGCTGGCCGGCCTCGGCTGCAAAGCACACGGCCGTGTCGTTGCCTATCACCTTGAAGCACACCTGATTAGTCACCTCCGGAATGACGGGATTTACCTTACCCGGCATGATTGAGCTACCCGGAGCCATCGGCGGCAGATTGATCTCATGCAGACCGCAACGAGGACCGCTCGCCATCAGACGCAGGTCGTTGCAGGTCTTGCTCAACTTAACAGCCAGACGCTTCAGCGCAGCCGAATAACTTACGTATGCGCCCGTATCCGGCGTTGCTTCCACCAGGTCACTTGCCTTGCTGAACGGTTCGCCCGTCAGTTCGCAGAGTTTCTTCGTGCACAACTCGGCATAGCCTGCCACGGCATTCAGTCCTGTACCAATCGCCGTGCCGCCCATATTGATTTCATACAACAGGCGCACATTTCGCTCCAGGTTGGCCACTTCCTCCTCCAGGTTATTGGCAAAGGCGTGAAACTCTTGACCACTCGTCATCGGCACCGCGTCTTGCAGCTGCGTACGTCCCATCTTAAGCGAGTCGTTAAACTCATCCCCCTTTGCACGCAGCGAACCTATCAATCGCTTCAGCTCGTTCTCCAAGCCGCGATTCATGCGAATGAACGCATAGCGGAAAGCTGACGGATAAGCGTCGTTGGTCGATTGCGCACAGTTGACATGATCATTAGGCGAGCAATACTGATACTCACCGCGCTGATGTCCCATGATCTCCAACGCACGGTTGGCTATCACCTCATTGGCATTCATGTTCACCGTTGTGCCGGCACCGCCCTGCACCATGTCTGTCGGAAACTGATCGTGCATCTTGCCGTCAATGATCTCGCGGCATGCCTGCGCTATAGCTGCGTATATCTCATCGTTGATAACTCCCAACTCATGGTTAGCCTCTACTGCGGCCAACTTGATATAAGCCATCGCAATGATGTATTCCGGAAAGTCCGACATCTTCAGGTTGCTCACCTTGTAGTTATTGATGCCGCGCTGCGTTTGCACGCCGTAGTAAGCCTCTGCGGGCACTTGCAATTCACCCAATAGGTCTGATTCAATTCGGTATTTCTGTTCCATATCTATTTAAAGTTAAACTGACAATATCACATCCTTACATTCACTGTTTTCTCCGCCATTCCTCACTCTTTCACACCTATCAGCGAGCGAACGAACTCTACGCGGTTGAAACACTGCAGATCCGTCATCTGTTCGCCCAAACCGATGTAGCGAACCGGTATCTTAAACTGGTCGCTGATACCAATCACGACTCCGCCCTTGGCTGTGCCGTCCAACTTGGTGATAGCCAGCGAACTGACCTGCGTGGCGGCGGTAAACTGACGAGCCTGCTCAAACGCGTTCTGCCCTGTGGAGCCGTCAAGCACCAACATCACGTCGTGTGGAGCGTCCGGCACGATCTTCTGCATCACGTTCTTTATCTTGCTCAATTCGTTCATCAGGTTCACCTTGTTGTGCAATCGCCCTGCCGTGTCTATCAGCACGACATCCGCGTCATTGGCCTTGGCCGACTGCAACGTGTCGAAAGCCACTGACGCCGGGTCACTGCCCTGTTGCTGCTTAATGACAGGAACGCCCACGCGCTCACCCCATATACACAACTGATCCACCGCGGCAGCACGGAACGTGTCGGCTGCACCCAAGTACACTTTTTTTCCGGCCTGCTTATACTGATAAGCCAACTTACCTATCGTCGTCGTCTTGCCCACGCCGTTCACGCCTACCACCATCACCACGTACGGCTTACATGGCAGCGGAGCGGCAAAGTCCCGAACGTCCTGTATGTTATTCTCCTCTAACAGCGATGCTATCTCGTCCACCAGCAGTCGGTTCAACTCATCTGTACCGACATACTTATCACGCTTCACACGCTCCTGGACACGCTCAATAATGCGCAGAGTCGTCTCCACACCCACGTCTGACGTTATCAACGCCTCTTCCAGATTGTCCAGCACATCATCATCCACAGACGACTTGCCCGCGATAGCATGACCTATCTTGCTCAGCACGGACTCTTTACTCTTCTCCAGACCACGATCCAAGGTCTCTTTCTTCTCTTTGTTGAATAAACCGAAAAATGCCATTGTTCTAAAAAGTAATTGAATGCGTAATACGTTACTACGCATAATA
>JAILDU010000036.1 GCA_024689005.1 Paludibacteraceae bacterium | reverse complement strand
TCTCCTACATATCATGTGAGTTATAAGTATTCTTGTGTTTGTCATAAAGAAGGAGTTTACGATTTGCCAAAGGCAACAATACAAATTAATGGAGAGACGATTCCTTTTCCCACTAAGCAAATAACGGCATTGCCTAAAACTTCATCTGTCTCTAGAACTAATAATACTGCTCCGACGATATTATCGAGCGATAAAAAGGATGCGTCAAATGTATCTGAAGTCCAGTTTCAAGAAGTCGAACTGCATAAGTGCGGTCATCGGTACGACGATAATACACATAAGGTTTGTCCCATATGTGGTGAACCAAATCCTAATTATGACAAAGAAAAGAAAGAAAAGGAGGTACAGCAATTTAAAAATGAGATTTTATTGAAACTAGCAGGGTTCCAGATTGCTGAGGAGGAGAAAATCAAAAAGGGTAATGAGATAATCACCCCAGACAAGAATTCGATATGGAAAGAGCCGGGAATATTTTGGTCAATTGCTGCAGCTGCCGCTGTAATTATATTTATTGTTCTTCTGACTATGATACCTGAAGCAAAGAATTTGCGCGGAGGTAGAGAGGATTTCTTTATAGGAGGTTGGATGTATTTTGGCGGCACTTTAGCTATTTATATAGGAAAATTGCTACAAGGCTATATCAATAACAAGCCATTTAAATTGCCTCCATCAAATGGTGCATCTCCTGGTAGTTTGGGTACTACTAACAATATAGGTACAACAATGCTGGGTGGTTTTAGATGGGTTGGCGGCTCATGCGTATCGTATGAATTTGTGTGTTTCTTTATAGTTCTATTCCCGATAGGTTGTTATCGATGCAAAGTAGGCAGAACGCAGAAAAGTGGTTACAAGACTATGTCTACTTCATATCGGTTTTATGGTTCAGAGAAAATGAATGGTTTAGAGGTGTTGCAAATTTATTTAGCTTCATGGGGGTGGTTACCATTTTTATTTGGACTTTTTGCGATGATAATTGCCATGTTTGATTAGGAATAAAGCATGTACAGCCCGATAGAAATTCTATTGTAAATGAACGATTATTATATATATTGCCAGAAATGTGATTATAGGTCACCTAAACCACATTCAGAATTGATTGGCAAAAAGGTAAGATGCCCCATATGTGGTCATGAGTTTATATTTAGAGGAAAGCCTTCCTTTTGTTGGCATAATGGTTTGAAACAGTTTTTTCAAAACTTGAAGAGTAATGCTCAATATCGTAAATATATTGATCTTGTATCTTTATTCCTCTTGTTATTTTTCACTATCTGGTTAATTGAGACTATCATTTTATGAATAGAGTATTTTTTTACACTTTATGTTCATGCATTGTTTAGATAGCAATATATCTTATTATTGTTACCATAATTTCATTAGTCAAGGAAAAAAAGTGGGTTCAAATTAATTCGGAAATATATGAGCAATTATCATTTTTTATAAATTGGCTTAAGATAGAACACGAAGATAGGAAAACAAGTGTTTTAATATACTTTTTGCTTTTCTTACCATTATTTTGTGGCGGAATTTGACTTACCAATTCATTTATTTCTTCCGTACTTCCCGCTCCAAAGACAATAATCTACATTGAAGATTCTAACATAACAGGTAATCTTAAACATACTGCATTAATAACATATAGAGACTATTATAACGGATATCCTGTTGAGGCCGATGAAACATATATATATAATGCTTCCTCTAATAAAATAGTTTATGACATAACTGCCTATGGGAGCTTTGGTACATCATCAATCAAATATATTGCTCCTCATGAGGCAATTAAAATTACTATATTGCCCGCTGAATATAATTCTAAACCGCCATACTTGATTTGGGTAAAGAAGAACACCGGTGGTGTTCACAGAGCTGTCGTATATAGATATTCTGAAACGAATTAGGCTTCATATAATCGAAACTTAAAAACTAATAATTATGCAACGCTTTTTTTATTTGTTATGACAATCCCTTTTGTGCTCTTTGGGTGCGCAAAATCCGATCAATCAACACAAGAATTATAAAGTAGAACATTTCTGGCCTAATGATATGAGATACTAATAAAGCAAAGTATATACCAAGCAGATATTTATTGTTTAGCCGCTGGCTCGTGACGAGTCGGCGGTTTTTCTTTTATATTTACCTACGGTCTACCTCTTTCTGTCACGTTTGTGCGCCCTTCGTCGGAAACGACAATCCATGATTAAGTTGCCCTGCAACAAATGTAATGGTTGTGTTTCCTCCTCTTCCCACAAATTAAAATCTGCGGGAGCCCTATTAATGCAGCTGCACCCTTCACTCTACCTGCCGGTGGCTGCAACTACCTCCGGTACGTAATTTTTAATGTGGTGCTCGCACGGCGCATTGCGCCGATCGACAGAGCGAAGCGGCGGAGAACCTGGGGTTAAAAGCCCTCACATCCACCGATTTTTTTGAATAGTGACTAATCTGCCAGGATTTTAGCGAGTAGTACGGGCGTATAGGAAGCTTGCTTACTGATACGGACGGAGTAACCGATAATAAGTACCGCAAGGTACAAGCCACTATACAAAAAAAAGACATCCAAAAGGATGTCTAAGGGTGGAATGTGGGGCTCGAACCCACGACACCCGGAACCACAATCCGATGCTCTGCCAACTGAGCTAAGACCACCATCGAGCGAGCATTGCTCGCGAGATGTACAAAGTTACAAAGTACGATGTACAAATGCTTCGTTTTTCGAAAGCGGGTGCAAAAGTACTGCTTTTTTTTGACATGTGCAAATGTTTTGTGTTTTTTTTTGAAAAAAGTACCAAAATTGACACATCAGGGGACAAAATAGCAAAAAAAATTAACTTTTTTTCTAAAAAAATTGCATGTTTCATTTTTTTTTTGTAATTTTGCGGCCAGATGATTATATATATACTCCGCGGCGTATATATGTGACATACTTAGACTAAAACTAAACTTTAATGAGAATATAATTAACTGACCATGAGATACAATTTTCCGAGACTTTTCAGTCTAAGACTAGTGAGCAGCGCGCTGCTATTATTGACGACACTGAGCATCAGTGGACAAACCTGGACCAAACATCACAGTGCATTTGAAGACGGCGACAACTACCACTTTGGTTACATCAACGGAAGTGTGGGTTACTCAATGCTGGAAACTAAACTTCCCTATTCTACTCCCCGTGGAAATACGGGAGGTTCTGTCGGATTGGGTTATGAGTTTCGCAATAGCGGTTTGTGGACCAGTGTGGGTGTACAAATGACTTTTCATCGTTCATCACTCGTAGTGGATCAATACATTGACAATCATGAAGGATTAGACACCCAGGGCAAATCAACCACGTTCCATTACCTGGTTAACCAAACAGACGATATGGAATGGAATTATTTGGATATACCACTTATGCTCGGATACTATTTCCGTGGATTTCATGTGGGAGCCGGAGTCAAAGTAAGTTACGCACTTGATCCTATTGTTCGCACTCGCGGCACATTCAATCTAAGTGCAACAAATAATGACTATCAAGTCACATTCGCCAATATGCCGGAGCATGGTTATACGGATTATTCATACGAGAGCACAAATCCTATTGATCTCAAAGTGGGCGTATCCATGATAGGCGAAATCGGGTATGATTTACTTTCTTTTATCCCCTCACGCAGTCGCGTGTGTCACATACTGAAAGCAGCATTCTATTTTGAATATGGACTGAACTCCCAACTGCGAGAACGCGAAGGAGAATTCTGGAAAACAAGATTAACCACAGAAGTTGAACCTGGCAAATGGGATGCCACTAAAGTACAAATAAATCCTCACATCAATACTTTTGCTAATCCAACCCGCACGGTTCCTTTCTTTACCGGACTGAAATTGACATACATGATAGGTGGTAGCAGAACAGCACGCGTTGGATTCCACCATGGTTGCATGTGTTACAATTAATATAGCAGATAATACAAAACCAAACATTGACAGCAAGAAACCAGATCTAAACCCAAAACTTAGCGATTATGAAGATTATGAAAAAACACTTATATACTCTTTTGTACTGCGCAGTGTTGCTATGCGCAGCTGTGGCAAACGGTTATGCAGCTAACGGTATCATTGACATTCGACATTTTAACCTGTGTCAGGGTGATACGATATCTTTTGACGGCATCAACCAAGTTTACAAGGACACCATCATTCGCGACACTATCAAAGTGGCCAGCCCGACAGAAGACAGCATACACGTCTATGTTGTCAACTTCGGCATTTCTTACCACTTCACGGAGAGTCGCGAGATAGAAGCGGGCGAATCATTTGTTTGGCGCGAACGCACTATCAGCCGCCCGGGTACCTATGAGCGTACCTATAAGTCAAGAACCGGTTGCGATAGTACATACACGCTGACCGTAACTGAGCGCTACTCTGCAGAGGCTTACTATTCGGTCAAGGATACCACTATATGTGAAGGAAACTATGTGGAATGGGAAGGCGGCAGATATACCTCTTCCACAACCGAGTATTTTATTAAGCACAATGCTCTGAATGGTCGCGATAGTATATATGTGCTCCATCTCACAGTAGCACCTATATATAATAAGAGAGAGAAGATAGATGTGGACGAAAGCGATTTCCCGTTCTACTATCGCGGTATGCGTTGGGATTTTCCTGGCGCCCATACCGTAACATATATCTCGTCTCAAGGTTGCGATAGTATTTATACTGTCCAAGTTAATCAACGCAACGTAGTCGATGTGCAGAGCGCAACAATATGTGCAGGCGACTACTACGAATGGCAAGGCCATCGTTATACAAATGGCGCCACCTATACTGTCCAAGAAATGAGTCAAGACGGATTACGCGACAGTATAACACATATTCTCAACCTCACAGTCAGGAATACTCCCGTGACATATCTAAATGCTACGGTATGTAATGGCGGTTATTACTCGCTCGGAGGCAAACGATATAGCGCAAGTGGCGTCTATCGAGACACTTTCAAGGTAGCAGGATGTGATTCTGTAGTAGTATTATCTCTAACGGTAGTCAGACCGGATACCACTATCTACCCGCACACTATATCTGCAGGTGAATCATTTGTATGGAACGGGCAAACATACACTGAGACAGGAACTTACGACCGCACATTCACCAATCGCTTCGGATGTGATTCTGTAGCTCGATTAATACTAACGACTCAACATATAGACACCATTGAGTTCACCTCTACTATCTGTCCGGGAGACTCTCTCGAGTGGAACGGAATAGTCGGATACGCTACTCGCGACTACACCCGATTGGTAGATTTGGCGAACGGAGACAAACGGCTATACATACTCCATCTGACAGTCAAAAAACAAATTATCATCGACAAACAACTTACATTCTGCGATGGAACAACTGTTAGTTTCAATGGTAAAACATATGATCAGCCCGGCTTGTATGAAGACAACTACACCTGTGATACAATATATCATATCAATGTAACCCGTCATCCATCGGAGATACATATCACGAATGCTACTTTTGACGGAAAGAGCACATACACTTGGAATTTCACCCATGAAGGAACTTCACACAACTACCCGCAGACACAAGCCGGTACATATGAGGTTCCATTCCCGAATTCCACAACCGGATGTATGGATATCTATCGCCTTATCCTAACAGTAGACAGTAGTGAATATCACTACGAGGAGAGCGCTACTATATGCGAAGGCGAAGATTTTGAGTGGCATGGCATGACCAATCTCAGTCGTCAAGGAATAGGTCAAACGACTGATTATGTGGATAGATACGTAACCCGAGCCGGAAAAGACAGCATATATACCCTCCACTTAACAGTGAAGGCTATCGGTCGCAGTACTGAACGTATCGAGTTCTTCACTTTCCCTGTCCAGTATCGCGGCATCAACATGCCTGATGCAGGAACATACTACGACACTATTCCTTCCATCAGCGGTTGTGATAGCATCATCACAATTATCGCAGTACGACGCACTATTAGGGAAATAGAAGAAAAAACAATTTGTGCAGGCTCGTACTATGAATGGCGTGGTCAACGCTATTCTGTGGCAGGAGAATATAACGAAACAGAAAAGACACACAATGGGCGTTACGACAGTATATACCATTGTCTGAAACTGACCGTTCTGCCTTCTGTAATTGGTGGCTCTAACGACACTACTATCTGTCGTGGTAATTACATTATATTTGGCGGAAATCAACTGACCGAACGGGGCGTTTATTACGACACTCTAATTGCAGCAAATGGCTGTGATTCAATCATTTCACTTCACCTTAACATCGCAGACGTACATACTTCTACGCAAGTATTCCATCGAGATGAAGGACAGACATTTGTATGGGACGTAACCGGCAGAGAGTACACCGCTCCGTACACCCACGATACTATCATGCAGAATGTTCTCGGATGTGATAGCATTGTTCGTTTGGTTTTAACAGCCAACCATGTTGACACACTCGATACCGCAGCCACTATATGCAGTGGAGACTATATTGAGTGGCATGGCACTCGTTATTATACCGAGGGCTATTATACCAACGTCGAGACCCAAATAAATGGCGACAAGATTGTATTTCGTTTGAATCTGAGCGTAAAAGGCCGAACCAAAGAGATTGTAGAGAAACATTTCTCTATATGTCCGGGCGAGTCTATCAACTATAATGGAAAGACTTATTCACAGCCGGGAACCTATGATGAGCCATACAATTGCGATTCGATATTCCGTATCATTGTAGTGCAAAATCCGACGCAAACCTATATAACACAGGCAACATTCAGCGGAGGTAGCACATATACTTGGCAATTGAAGATAGGTGGAAACAGCAAGGATACCGTCATCACACAAGCCGGCACATACTCCCATTTGGAATATAACAGTGAAACCGGTTGTAGCGATTTGTATCGTTTGATTCTAACCGTGGACAGCAGTTCGTATCATTTTGAGCAAAGTGCTGCTATATGCGAGGGAGATAGCTATACATGGCCAACCAACGGACAAACATATTCCGGGCTGAACGCAGGAATATACGATTTCTACAAGAATATGCAAACGGCTAGTGGCAAGGATAGTATCTATCACTTGACATTGACCGTTCGTCCTATTGTCCGCACTACGGAGATGGTTGAATTCGTCTCCTTCCCTGCTTTCTATCGCGGTTACCAATTTAGCGAAGGAGAAGTACATGACTTTATCTTCAAGACCACAAATGGTTGCGACTCGATTGTTACGGTAGTTGCTAACAAACGCGACCTGATAGACGAAACCCGCGTGACAATATGTGCAGGCGATTTCTACGATTGGCGAGGCAAACGCTACACACAAGCCGGACAATACCAAGAAATAGAGAAAACGAAAGATGGTAATCGTGATAGCATTTATCACCGTTTGATTCTAAGTATCAAGGATATTCCGGAAACACATATTCAACGAACCATCTGCCGTGGAAGCAGTCTGACTTTTGGTGGCGCACCGCACACTCAACCGGGTGTATACAAGCACACGTTCTTTAGAGATGGATGCGACTCGGTAGTCATCTTGACACTCAATGTATTAGAGGTAGACACCACATTGATCGTTCCTCATCTGGAGTTTGGCACTACTAAATACACTTGGAATGGAGGCTTCAGGCCAAAAGATTATGCCGTTCCCGGTATTTACGATATCACACTCACCAACCAATTCGGCTGCGATTCAATCGTACGTTTGGTATTGTTCACGGACTACGTAGATACTATCGATACCGTAGCTACCATCTGTCCGGGAGAAACACTCACATGGCATGGAATGACAGGACGTGAAACCAGAACATATGAGCGTATTGACACCTATGGTGACAATAAGATCATCTATCGCTTGCACTTGACCGTATTGGAAGCTCACGAGGTGGAACAAACGCTGACTATTTGCGATGGCGAAACGGTAGATTTCAATGGAAAAGTATATTCCGAAGCAGGCACTTATTTCGATCAATATAGTTGCGATACCACATATCGTATCACTGTTATCAAAAATCCAACACAGATTCACGTAACCAATGCCACTTGGGATGGTGTGAGCACATACACATGGATTTACTATCATGAGGGACGTAAAGAAACCGTATCTATCAAGCAAGCAGGCACGTACAACCGTTACCACGACAACACACAGACCGGGTGCAAAGAGACTTATCGCTTGATCTTGACATTGGATGACACCGAATATCATTTCGTAGAGACAATGACGGTCTGCGAAGGCGATGACTACTCATGGCGAGGTAAGAGCAACTTGAGCCGCCAGGGAATAGGCGAGACTACCAGTTATTTCGACCGCTACAAGACCGTAACAGGCAAAGATAGCATTTATGAGTTGCAATTAACCGTTAAACCTGCTGTTCGCAGTACTCGCACAGAACAATTCTGCACACAAATCGTTTGGAAAGGAACAACCTATACAGAATCTGTAGTAGTATATGATACTTTGAGTTCTATCCAATATGGTTGCGACTCGATTGTTCGCATCAACTTCGACAAGTCACAAGGATACTATTTCCATGACACTGCCACGATCACACAGGGTGAAGTATTGGAATGGCATGGATTGAGTATCAACACAGAGGGTCTCTTCCGTGACCCGCATACCACTGTCAATGGTTGCGATAGTACGTACGAAATCGGCGTTGGTATGATTTCTGCCACACCACATTCGAACACATTCACTACCATCAAGGAGATATGCGATGGTGATGTATACGAATGGCGAGGCAAGCTATACTACACCTCTGGAACATATGTTGACTCTGTGGAATCAACGCCGACCACTCCGGACTCTATCTTCATACTGAAACTAACTGTATGGCCGGAGAGTCATGACACTATCATGCTGCACATGTACTCATGCAGCGTAGATGGTGTGATTCGCTATAACGGTCAGGACTACACCAAAAACGACACTGTCATCACTACCTATCCGACTCGTCATGGTTGCGATAGTATTGTCAAGGTCTTCCTGCATTTCAACACAGCATCCTTCGTAAGCGATACGATGCGAATAGCAGACAACGACACCACTCAATATTGGCATGGCCAGAAGATCAATCACTCCGGTACATATCGTTACGAAGAGTTGGCTGAAGGCGATTGCTACAACCGTGCAGAACTCGTTGTCTTCACCTATCCAACCTATACGTTTACCAAAGATACGGCAATATGTCAAAACGAGGCTCCATTCAAATGGATAGATGGCCCGCAGGACAAAATAGACGTTCTCTATAGCCACCAAGCAGGCGAGACAAAGACATATGAGCAGAAGTACAAAACTGTTGAGGGATTCGATAGTATTTATCGTCTGACCCTGACCATTTACCCGATTTATGAACTTCGTCAGCAAGTCAATATTTGTGAAGGCGAAGCATATGAGATTAACGGAAAACGCTATTTCAATCTCAAGTCGGATAGCATCTACCGCGACACGACATTACTACGTAGTGCTAACAACTGTGATAGTCTTATCTACACTGAGATATACCAATACCCGACCAAACGACGTACAGAGACCGTCATTCTGCGTAAGGATTCCACTCTTGTTTGGAAAGGTCAAGAGATAACACGCGCCGGACGTTATACTGACAAACAGACAAGCGTTCTTACAGGATGCGATAGTATCAATGAGTTGGTCGTAATTGAAGATGACTACAAGAAAGTGACTATTTGCCAAATAGACACCCCGTACATCTGGCGTGAAGAACAATTCTACACGTCCGGAATATGGTACGACACGGCGTATTACGACGACGGAAGTATCAATAGTTTCCACACGCTCGATCTGACTGTCAGAATTCCTGTTGATACGATTATTTCGTTACGTGGATGTCAACCGCAAGGTGTTACCTTCAACGACAAGACTTACAAGAGAGACACTATCGTTGGAGACACTTTGAACTCATGTGATACTATATATACTATACATATCAAGATTGATACGGCTTATCATATTAACATCGTTGACACCATATGTGAACATGAATTACCATACATCTTTGGTCGTCAGAATCCGATGGAGCTATGGAGAGAAGATTTCTACACCCATACAGACAAAACTGTTTGCGGTTGTGACTCTACTGTCAACCTAACTCTGCGAATCATTCCTTCGCTGACCAAGAACGACTCTACGTTCCGCTGCGAAGAAGATATTGTGGACAACCCTGTTGTTCTCGGAAATCTGACTAATCCTTCGTTCGCTGTTGCCAACGGCGGGCAATATGCAGGATCATGGCAGGGCAAATGGCAAGGTGTGCAATACCACAACGATACCATTATTTACAACTGTGACAGCAGTTACTTCCACCATGTCATTGTACGCCCGAGACAGAAACAGCCGAAAGATACCACTTACTATCTATGTGAGGGCGACTCCGTACAGCTCTTCTGGCCGAAGACCACATGGGTTAAGAAAGATACTATATACTACGATACCGTTCAGACAAATTCCGCTTGGAAGGATACCGACCACGGCTATATGCACAACGATCGTAGTTATCTGTGCGATAGTATCACTCGTTGGACCATTAAGTTTGTTCATCCTGAGCAAAAAGACACTACTGCACATATCCTATTAGGCGATTCCATCTGGTGGGGAGGAGCATGGCGCTATTATACCAACGATTACGATTCTATCGGACCGGCTAAGGAAATCAACACGTTAGGCGAACCGTGCAAACTAACATATACACTCCACCTGATAGTAGATACGGCATACTACTTCCGCGACACAATAGATGTATGTGTTAAAGCAAGAGAACGATTGACACATACATGGCGTAGCGGTTTTGTAAGCGAATTCAACGCAGGAAGTCAGGATTCTATCTTCCATGTGATTGACTCGCTCAAGACATATAATCGCAAAGATAGTATCTACAATCTATACGTCACAACACGGTTGATTCCGATTATACACATGTATGATACTATATGCGAAGGAACAGCGTTGCGTTTCGACAGTCACAAGGGAACCAACACTACTGAACGTTATCTAACCTCAGCAGGCATATATTATGACACTCTGCCTGGTACGAACCTTTGCGATAGCATTCTTATCATGCATTTATACGTTCGCAACCGTATTCCGGCTACTCACAAGACCATTGCCATCACCAATCGCGAGGCGCCATATTATTGGTCACACAGCTGGATAGAGAATGGTGTAGCAAAGAGCATCACAGACACCATTCGTGCCACCGGCGAGTATAGATTCTTGATGCCGAGTATCCACGGATGTGATAGCATAGATAGTTTGCATATATCTATACATCAAACTCACGTCTTCTGTGATACAATTGAGGTGTGCGCATTGGCTAAAGCCACGCTGCATCATAGTTGGGAAAACGGATACTACCAGACATTCACAGCTCCCAACACGGACGAGGACGTACACTTCTATGACACGCTACAAACGCGCATCAAGTTAGATAGCATTTATGACCTATACGTTCACTACCGCGAGATAACCGTCACATATCTGGATTCTAATATCTGTGGTGGTGACTCGATCCGCTTTGGTTTGTCTCGCTCCAACCAGCCGCGTTTCTTGTCTAAGTCCGGTGAGTATAGAGATACGTTGACACGAATATCCAATGGTTGCGACTCAATCATCGTGATGCGACTCAATGCATTCCCGAACTACCACAACCATCAAACGGTACATATCACACGTAACGAGGCTCCATATACATGGGAACACTGGCAAGGCGGCACTATGATTGCCAGCGAACAACTCAACGCTGCAGGTGAATATGTTTATCACTATATAGCGACTACCGGTTGTGATAGTATTGATAGCCTCAGCCTGCGTATCCATCAGACATACCTCTACCGTGATACAATAACGATATGCGCTGATCAGACACCATATGAGTGGGAAGGTATCAAGGATATCTACACTACAGGTGACTACATCAAGAATCTGCAGACTCACGATGGATATGACAGCACTCATGTACGACATGTCATTGTACTCCCGGTACTACGCACTATTGTAGTTGACACATTATGTGATGGCGACTCATTACGTTTTGGTTTGAGCAAACTGAACCAGCCGCGTTTCTTGACTAATCAGGGTATCTATTACGATACGCTGACTAGTATCCAACATGGCTGCGATAGTATCATAGAATTGCGTCTCAATGTATTCCCAAGTTATCACCGCTACAAACAAGTGGACATAGCTGATGTGGACACACCATATACATGGGAGCATTGGCAAGGTGGTACTATGATTGCCAGCGAGCAACTCAAGGCTGCAGGAGAATATGCATACCACTTCACTACCGCCACTGGTTGTGATAGTATAGATAGCCTCAGCTTGCGTATCCATCCGACCTATTACTTCCGCGATACTGTGACAATCTGCTCGAGCGAGACACCATATACATGGTACAATGCAGATCAGACTGTAGTATTCAAAGAAGGCATATACAATAGTGACATCTACTACGCACATCTGCAAACGCACGATGGTTATGATAGTACATATGTACGCGTAATAAACGTACTGCCGGTTAAGAACACCACTATTCGCGACAGCATATGCGAGAAGGACGGAAACTTCTACACCTTCAAGGGACAGAACTTAACCATAGGCGGCACATACCGCGATACGCTTGTTGCTGCTAATGGATGCGACTCCATTATCACTCTTGTTCTTACGGTGAACAAGCCGTACTACAACTATCGCGAGGAACATATAGTAGAAGGTCAAAACTTCAATTACAACGGAGAGATTATCACTCATGACACTATCATTACCCACAAAGGCCTGACTCCTTCTGGCTGCGATAGTACTACTGTTCTGAAAGTGATAGTTCACCCGGCTGTGGATACTGTGGTGACTGTCTGCTCTTATGACCTGCCGTATAGATGGGTTAACAAATGGAACGGACAAGTGAACGAGTTGCGCGCTGCCGGCATCTATCGCAACGATACTACCTATGTCAATGGCGAGCGAATGTACTATGGTTTGCAACTCATCATCAACAACCCTGTCTTCACAACCATATACGACAGTATTTGCGAGAGCGACCGCAATTTCTACTCCTTCGGAGGCAAGGATCTGAAGATTGGAGGCACCTATCGCGACACGTTGACAGCTACCAACGGATGTGACTCGATTGTTACACTCATATTGAAGGTAAACAAACCATATTACAACTATCGCGAAGAGCATATTGTTGAAGGTCAAGTACTAAATCTGTATGGACAGACATTCACTAAGGATACTATCTACACAGTTAAGAGAATGACTCCTTCTGGCTGCGATAGCACTACTGTACTCAAAGTGATCACCCATCCATTGGTTGATACAACCGTAGTCGTTTGTAGTTATGAGTTGCCGTATCGCTGGATAAACAAGTGGAACGGAAAAGAGACCCCACTCTATGCTGCCGGCATTTATCGTAACGACACGACCTATGTCAATGGTGTACGCATGTACTATGGACTCCGACTCGTGGTTAATCAACCTAAGGATACGACCATCTCACGCACTATATGTAGCAATAGTTTCTTCCTCTTCAAGGGAGAACACCTGAATATACAAGGCGAGTATCGTGATACGCTTGTCGCAGTAAATGGATGCGATAGTATCGTCAAACTCAACCTGACAGTTATTCCTGTCACCTTCAAGCGTGAAGTGAAAACTATCTTCGAGGGAGATTCGATTCTCTTCCATGGCACCTATTATAGTAGCGCGGGCACGTACACGTATAGGGAAGATAACGGCAACAACTGTTACAACACACACGAACTGGTTCTGTCTGTACTCAAAGAGGTTCATAAGGACACAACAGTCATTATGTGCGAACAAGACCTGCCGTACATCTGGCATGGCATCCCGTACAGTGAAGCCGGAGACTTCGAGTTACGTACGGCATGGACTGACTCTTCGCATGTGATAACTACGTTACACTTGATTGTTCATCCGACCAAGCGTGACCAACGAATTGTAGATTTGTGTGAAGGAAATATGTATATCTACAAGAAGGATACAATCCGGACCAACACCATCTTCTACGATACGATTCCTACTGTTGTCGGCTGTGACTCTATCATCCGCTATGTCATTCGTGTTCATCCGACCTTCAATAGATTTGATACGGTACACATATCCGACAAGCAGACATATGATTTCAATGGAAATACGTACAAGAAAGGCGGAGACTATCTGTACACAGGTACTACTGAGTTTGGTTGCGATAGCATACATCACCTCCATTTGGTAGTACACCCATCGTACTTCTTCTTCGACTCTATTGATCTGTGTAAACCGGACACCATCCACTGGCATGGCAAGGAGATTTCCAAGTCCGGACTGTACACCGATAGTCTCTTGACTGTTCGTTACGGATTTGATAGTGTATATCATATCAAGGTGAACGTCCATGAGTCCTATTTCATCAGAGAGCCGATTGAGGTTGTTCCGGGACATAAGACTGTCATTCATGGTATTGATATTTCTCAACCGGGCGTGTACTACGACACATTGACCTCTATCCATGGTTGCGATAGTATCTATCAGATTGTAGCTAACACGAAACGTACTATTGAAATCTACAAACGCGAAGAAATATGTCAAGGTAGTTACTATGAGTTCTATGGAAAGAGATACGACCAAACAGGTAGTTATCCTCCTTACAAGAACGCAGCAGGCGATAGTATTGTTTATCTCGAACTGACCGTCCATCCTGCATCTATAGCTATCGCTCCGACGGCATATATCTCTAAGGATGAACTACCGTACTTCCGCAATGGACGCATGTACACTAAGGGAGATACAGTCTATCTGGATACGCTGAGAAACCAATATGGCTGCGATAGTATCATTCGCTTCCCGATTGTGATAGCTAAACACTTGTCACCATGGTATCAAATGCCGCTCTGTCCGGGATCGGAGATTAAGATTGACGGCGAAGTGATAACACAGGCAGGCCTCTACACCTTCCCACGTCGTTCGAAGGTTAGCGGAGCCATGGATAGTCTCTACCGTGTAGAGATATACGATTCGCCTGCATATGACCTGCCGACCGAGTATATGACTATATGTGATGGCGACACGGCGCATTTTGCCGGCAAGGCTATCACGCGCGGAGGACGCTACGACTTCACGCTCAAGACCATAGAAGGATGCGATAGTATTCTCCATCTTGACTTGACCGTCAATCCGTCGTACCACTTCATCCAAGATGCAGTCATTGCCGACTACGAGTCATTTACCTGGATGGGTCGCACGTACACTACTGCAGGCAATTATGACCGTACATGGCCGACACACTTGGATTGCGATAGTACCTATACTCTCCGTCTGGAAGTAATAGAGACTCAACGACCGCAGACTGAGGATGTCACCATTTGCGAGGGCCAAGCATATACATGGCGTGGTAAGGTCTATGACCAAGAAGGCTTCTATGCAGATACCGTTCACCAGTTAGAAGCAAGAGTATCGGCTATCTACACGATGCAACTATACATCGCCCACCCAACTACAGTCACTTCGGCTCGAGCAAGCGATGTTTGTGCTGACGGAGAAGGATTCGATATCACCTTTGAGTACGCAGGACAACGTCCGACACACTATAGCATCTACTTCGATGCTCTGGCTAAACGCGAAGGATTTGTAGATGTCATCAACGAAGTACTCCACGAAGATATGGTTGCTCACGTTGACTTGCCGCAGTTTGCAAGCATTGTATATCAGAACCATCCGTATTATGTTCGTCCGGATTACTACTCCATGCGACTTGTGCTTGATAACGGTGTTTGCGGTTTGAGCCGCTCAGACAGTATTCAAGTGCTTGTCAAATACCCGAGTTGGATCATTGAGCAGAACTGGGGCGACGTAGTAGCTCCGCTGAAGGCTGACTACAATGGCGGTTACGAATTCGCACAGACAGAATGGTATGTTAACGGTGTACCGCAGGCTAATAACGGTGACGGATATCTCTTTAGCAAGGGATTACACACCGGAGACCAAGTAGTCATGAAGGCCACACGTGCCGGTGAGAACTACTCTATCCCGACCTGTCCGCTTACTATCGTCGAACCGGATCCGGATGCATTCGAAAATCCGATTATTGTCTATCCGTCTCAAGCGCCAAGACATATGCCGGTTGTGACTATAGAGGCTCTGAAACAAGGCGAATATGAGATATACTCCGCAACAGGAACCTTGATTTCCAACGGCTTGTTCGTAGAAGGCGAGACCAAGGTAACACTACCGCTCGTCTGCGGAATATACTTCATCCGCACACACTTGGACAACAAGACATCAAGTCATAAAGTACTGATCTACTAACACATCAAACCCCGCGAGCCATTCGCGGGGTTTATTGTATTCAGACCTATACCCAATTATCGTGTGGCAGACTGAGTACGCTGCGAAAACAATACAATTCGCTTTTTCGGGAAAGGTTGATTGTCAGAAAGAACTCTTCCAAAACGAAGAGGTAATGTCCGTCCATGTATTGTCTTCCCACTTATACAGACGCTGATTAGTAGTGGGAGATTTGAGACCACCGAGGGCTTCTATATAAGGTCCTAACTTGACGTAGTCGAATGGCGGTTGACTAATCGGCTGATTAGAAACGAGCGGGGTAATGGGAAAATTCATTCTTCCGCTATACCATGCCGTCCGCAACATCGGTTGACGATAGTCAGTCATGGTTTGACGTTTTCTGACGTACTTGGCCATTTGCGCTACATAGTCCGGATCTTGATCGCCGCCCATAAATGCAACACAAGTTATCTCTGACCCGTAACGAGCCAGCAGCCCGTCCAAGAGTTCCTCGTTTAGCGGCTCTCCTATATCTTCCCATAGATGCGGACTGTGACATCCGTGGCAATGACAAGGACACCCGGAGAGGTTGAGTGCAAGCGTCACCTCTCCGGGAATCTCCTGAAATACTATGTCAAACGATGCTACTCGCATCTTAACAATATTCGAATCAATCGTTTTTGTTAACAAGCCTGAGGAGCTTTGTCTTTCTCCGCATAATAGCGTTGTGCTGCCTCTTTCTGACGTGCTTCGGAGAAGTTGCTTACGCGCTTCATATATCCGATGACACGAGTCAGATAGTCCACATTCTTGGAATGGCAATGCGGGCACTCCTTCAGGTAACGCTTATCTATATGACCGCAATCGTTGCAGATGGTATTCGGAATATTGAATGTGAAATAGTTACATCCCTCCTTGGCTGCAACGCGGAGCAGTTGACGATATTGTGCTTGGCTGAGGTGCTCCTCCAGATTGCAGTGAAGGGCAGAACCTCCGGTCAGGTGCTCAATATAGTTCTTTCCGTGCAGACGGAAACGATCCAGGACGTTCAGCTTGGTATCTTCTACTACATAGAAATAACTGTTGTAGCAGTCACGCGGAACGACATAGCCGTCTTCCTTGTCCCATTTAGCGTGCTTAACACCCACATTCTCTGCCGGAATCATCTCGCAGTTGAACATCACATCCTTGGTACGATATTGCTTGTTCTTCTTCTCGATAATACCCAATGTCTCCTGTACAAAGTGAGCATATTCCTCCGAGTCCTTGATATCAATGCCCAGGAACTCGGCTGCCTCAACAAGACCGTTCACACCGATGGTGAGGTATTGACGGCCGATATTGATGTATCCGGCATCAAAGAGCGGCAACATGCCCTTCTCCTGCAGACTCTTGAGGTTCTCGTTGTAAGCCAACTGTACTTTGTGCATCAGATCAACGATATCTTCTACATAGGCCTGATACGGTATATTGTTGCGTACTGCATACTGGATTGCACGGTTGAGGTTGATGGTAAGTACCGATTTCGAACCTGTAGAAACACCTCCGGCTCCCAGCGTATAGCTGAATCCGTTGTCGGTAATCTCGTTACGCAGACGACAACAACTGGAGAGTGAATCGGCATTGTCGCTTATATAGGTGAAGAACGAATGACCTGCAGCGTACATCTCGGCTGTAAAGTCTCCGTATTCTTTGTCCTTAACATCTCCGTTCTCTGCGAGCAGAGCCATTGTCTCTACCGGGAAGGTCAGAACACAACGTGTGCGCTCCTCGTTGAACCAACGCATAAAACGACGTTGCAACCAATCCAAACTATCCCAATGCGGCTGTTCTCCGTTAGGGAAATAGAAATTGCCGAAGAGCGACTCAAAATAGTAACGGTCATAGTAACTGATATTCCAGAATACGGACTGGAAGTTACGTGCGCCTGACGGCTGATTGAGGCTATACACTACCTGCTGGAAACAATCGGTAATGATCTTGTCTATAGTACGTTGCTTGAGGCTGAGATCCACCACTTCGTCTGCACGCTTGTAGTAATCGGCTCCAAACTCCTGCTCAATGAAATAGTTCATATACATAAGGAACTCGGGCGTAGCGCACGCGCCTGAGAGCATCGAGCTCACCATGAAGACCATATTGATAAAACCGCCACAGAACGACTTGAGGTTATGAGGAGGAGTAGCGTTTCCGCCGATAGACTTGGTTCCGCCGATGAGCCAAGGATACATAGTGATGGACGCACAATAGTTGGCCAAGTTGGTCTCGTCGTTCTTATAGATGAAATGCTGTGTCAGTAATTGCATATAGCGGTCTGCCAACTCTTTGCCGAACATATCTTTGATGCGCTCGGTCAGCAGACGACGATTCAGACGAATGAAGCCTTGCTTAGGCAACTCACCTATCAGGGTAGCGATGTTCTTGTGCTCCACGTTGGCATTGGCGTCAAACTTGGAACCCTCAGCCGCATTGCTCGCCTGGACATAGTTCATCATGAAGTCCAAACGACGTTGGGTATCACGATCCTCGGTGTGCTGATAACGATAGATCATATACGCTTTAGCCACCTGATAGTAACCTTCAGCCATCAGAGCCACCTCTACTTGGTTCTGGATCTCCTCTACGGTAATTGCGCTACCGACACGCAAATGCGAAAGAATATTTGTCAACGTTTCTTCCGTTGCGAATGCTCCAACTGCCAAGAATGCCTTGGAAATAGCGTTTTTGATTTTGTCGATGGTGAAGAGTTCTTTCTTGCCATCACGCTTAACAATGTATGTTTCCATAATATAGTGTTGTTATATATATTTTTTCTTTGTTTGTTTGCTAATTCTTGTTGGACCTCTGCCGAACTTGGCCGCGTACATAACTTATGAGATAGTTACGAGACAAAGAGGGTACGATAACGAGCCAAATTGACTCGATAACGTGACAGAGTAAGTTTGGTATTCGATAAGAACTGAAATCGGGTGCAAAGGTAGCGCAAAAAAATGAATTGTGCAAACATTTTGACAAAAAAAGTTATCAACAATTTACAAAAGTTATCCAAAACAAAAACGCTTTTGCTTGATTATGTGCACTTTATAATTTTCAAAAAGTCAAAAAGTTTTCCAAAATAAAAAGTTATCAACAACCGCCAATTTCGCATTTCGTCAATTTCTCTCGCTCTTATGTTCTATTGTTCTATATACAAAAACGAGGTTGCCGATGATGACAACCTCGTAAAAAAAGACGTATTATTTATAGGAATTATTTTTCGCGAAAATAGTTGTTGTATTTAGCCGCCATTTGTGGTTGTTTGGACGCTGCATTCTTTGCCGGCATCGGCTTCGGAGCATTCAGACCACGCATGTTGATCTTATAGAGCGTATTGTTGTAGCAGAGGACATTGCCGACGATATTAACAAATACTTTGGTAGTATCAATTCCGACAAAAAGATTCACACTATAGATATCCGAAGCGCCTATGCTGACAAGCGTATCGCCAAACTCGTTGATGCCGCAATCCGGGTCACACATATCGCAACGATAATACGTTCCGGGCAGCGAGTCGCCTTCCCAATAGAGTTGGACATAATACTTCATATCAGCCGGCCCGCCGTACACACCATAGAGTCCCTGCGATGCGTAACTCTCGTCCACGTAAGCGTTCTGAACTGTGATTTCCTTGGTCACAAAGGCATAAGGCGCCTGGAAGACGATACGCAACTCATAGGCCTTATTATCGTCGCCAACCAGCGTACCTTTGGCAATAATTCTGTCACCGCCGTCGTCGGAGATAACCTTCAGTTTGCCGGAAGTAAAATGAATCTTGGTGGAGTCTGCCAACCGGATGATATAGGAATAGTCGCCATCCAGTTTATCAACAGAATATTCACCGGCCACGTAGTTTATTTTATTTGCATTGCGGAGCGATACAACATAAGTCGAATCTTCAGCCGTGAGTTGCCAATAGCCGTACTTTTGGACTTTATACGTTCCATCCCAGAACGTCACGTTTTTGGAAGTACCAATAGTAGCGATGGACACCGGAATAGTGTCGTTTACTTTGGGGTCACAACCGGCAAGAGCAAGCAGCATGGCGGTTAGCGCCAATAAGGGAAAAATCTTCTTCATTTTTTTTATTATAATATAAGGTGTATATTTTTACATTCAAAAGTTCGACTTGTGAGCCGTCTTCGAGACGTTGCCGAGACAATCCTAGACAATACAGCGGACGTTACCGAGACGTTACCGAGACGCAAAAGGAGCTCAGATACCAAAACGGGGACAAAAGTACTACAAAAAAATGAATTGAACAAATTTTCATAGAAGAAAAATTGCCACAGACCTTGCATATTCCAAAAAAAAGCTGTACTTTTGCAGTCGCAAAAGAACAAGTACAAATGAGTGAATCAAAAACAGTTATATTAGCTATAGAATCGAGTTGCGACGACACCTCGTCAGCAGTCATAGTGGACGGTGTGCTTCGCAGCAACGTTATTGCATCACAGAAGGTGCACGAAGAGTTCGGCGGCGTTGTGCCGGAATTGGCCAGCCGCGCACACCAGCAGAATATTTTACCCGTAGTGGACACGGCGCTCAAACGCGCAGGAGTGGACAAGAAAGACCTGTCGGCCATTGCTTTCACGCGCGGTCCGGGATTGCTGGGTTCGCTCCTGGTCGGCACATCCTTTGCCAAAGGACTCGCTTTGTCTCTGGGCATTCCGCTGATTGATGTCAACCACTTGCAGGGCCACGTCCTGGCGCATTTCGTTGAACCGAGCGAGGAACTGAAAGCAGCCACTCCTTCGCTGCAAGGAGTGGAGATCAAGCATCCCGGTTTTCCTTTCCTATGTCTGCTCGTCAGCGGAGGAAACAGCCAGATAGTGCTCGTCAAGGCCTACAACGACATGCAGATCATCGGCCAGACCATAGATGACGCGGCCGGCGAGGCGTTCGACAAGTGTGCCAAAGTGCTGGGACTACCCTATCCGGGCGGACCGTGGATTGACAAACTCGCCAAATTGGGCGACGCTAACAAATACCCGTTTGCCAAACCTAACATAGCCGGCTACGACTACTCGTTCTCCGGCCTGAAGACATCGTTCCTCTACACGCTGCGCGATATGCTGAAGGCCAACAACGTGGAGACGATTGACCAATTGGCGGAGTGTGTGCCCAACCTGCGCGAAGATATGTGCGCCTCGCTCCAGACGACCGTAGTGGATATCCTGATGCGCAAACTCAAGAAAGCGGCACAAGACCTGGGTATCAAGCAGATAGCGGTTGCCGGAGGTGTGAGCGCCAACAGCGCTCTGCGCCAAGCCTTTATCGACTACGGCAAACGCTACCACTGGGAACCCTTCATTCCGCCGTTCTCGTTCACTACCGACAATGCCGCCATGGTTTGCCAGGCCGGCTATTTCAAGTATATGGACGGCGACTTCTGCGCATTGGATGAAGTGCCGTTTGCCAAAACAAGAATATAAACAACTGACCATTGACTGTTGAGAAACTGAAAAATAGTATTGCGCCGTATAGCGATGTAATCCTCTTCATGATTACGTTGCTGTTGGTCAATTGGTTTTGGAAATACACGGTTATCGGAGACGAACAAGGGGATTTGGTTACATGGTTCGGACTGGACATTACCGATCCGTTTGAACTGCTGTCTTGTCACGTAGCGTCGATGGTCTATTGGTTGGTCAGCCTGGTTCGCGACACAGTACATATGGTGGGCGAACACACTATTCGCTTCGACTCTGGTTCTGCGCTTTCCATCATCTGGGGCTGCTCCGGACTCAAACAGAGTTTCATCTGGATGTGCCTCATGCTTACCGTCCGCGGCAATCGTTCCACCTGGCTGCACAAACTATGGTATATACCCGTAGGATGGCTCTGCTGCTATGTGTTCAATATACTGAGAATATTTTGGATAGCCCTGATCATCGAGCATCATCCGACATGGTTCTACGCTATGCATGACTGCGTTTTCAAATATATGTTTTACGCTATGCTCTTTGGACTCTGGGTACTATTTGTTGAAAAAATAAGAAAAGAATGAATATATCTGTTTTCTCTCTTCCCGGACGTGTGTGCAGCACATCTGCCATTCGGGACATTGCCGCCAAGGCACAAACGCCCTATACGCTCATTTGCCTCAAGCCTAATATAGAATGGGTTTACTTGGGACAAGAGCGAATGATACAAGTCTTGGAGATGACGGGTGCCACCATGGTCTATGCAGACCATTTCGCCCAAATAGGTGACACCGTTACCGAAGCGCCTGTTATCGATTATCAGATAGGCGCACTCCGTGATGACTTCGATTTCGGTAGTGTACTGCTATGGGACACAAATGAACTCAAAGCTCTCGTTTCCCGCATGGACAACGATTATGAGTATGCCGGCCTCTACGATTTAAGGCTTCGTGCAGCAGAAGTAAATGGCGAAGCATGTAGCGATTATATCGCCCATATTCCAGAATACCTCTACTACGAAGTAGAAACCGACACCCGCAAGTCCGGAGAGAAACTGTTTGACTACGTTGACCCGCGTAATCGTCAGGTGCAGATTGAGATGGAGCAATGTGTTACGGCACACCTCAAGCGTATTGGTGCCTACCTACAACCGGGCGAATACAAAGCCCTGCCGGAAGCGGAGAACTATCCTGTCACTGCCAGCGTTATCATTCCTTGTAAGAATCGCGTACGCACGATAGCCGACGCTATTCATAGTGCGCTCAACCAAAAGATACGCTCCCCATTCTCGTTCAACGTCATCGTAGTGGATGACAACTCTACAGATGGTACCAAAGAGAAGATTCAAGAGATCAAAGACGACAAACTCGTCTATATTGCCCAAGACCCAACTTGGCACGCCATTGGCGGTAACTGGAACGTAGCCATACATGACCCACGTTGCGGCAAATATGCTATTCAGTTAGACTCCGATGACACCTATTTCGATGAAACAACCGTCCAAAAGTTCATCGATGCTTTCGCTGGTTTAGAACCAGAGCAAGATAGTCCTGCGGCTCCCCGATTCGGCATGGTCATCGGCACGTATCAACTGACCGATATAGCTGGTAATACTTTGCCTCCGGGAGTAATCGACCACCGCGAGTGGACCGACGACAACGGACGCAACAATGCGTTGCGTATCAACGGATTGGGTGCTCCGCGTGGCTTCTATGTTCCGCTACTCCGCACCATCAATTATCCTACTACCAAGTACGGCGAGGACTATGCCGTCGGACTCCGTATCAGTCGCGATTGGCCGATTGGACGTATCTACGATGTTGTTTACAACTGTCGACGTTGGGAAGACAATTCCGACGCTAACTGCGATGTGGTGGCCATGAACCGCAACAACTGGTACAAAGACCGCCTCCGCACGTGGGAGTTAATAGCAAGGATGAAAGGCTAAATGAATATCCGTATAGGTATATTAACGGCGCCGAAGATTGAGTTCGAGCAGCGCGAAAACACGTTCATTCTAAAGAACGTGCGTATCGGTATTGGCTTTCACTGGGACAGAACCGAGGACCAGGAGTTTGCCGGTACGCTCGAGATACGCAACAATCCAGATGGCACACAAACGGCCATCAACACCCTGGACCTCGAGGACTATTTGTGCTCGGTCATCTCGTCCGAAATGAACGCCAACAGCCCTATGGAGTTGCTCAAAGCGCACGCAGTCATCAGCCGCTCTTGGGCCATTCGCGCCATGCAGAGCCCCAATCACGAGGGATTTCATGTCTGCGGAGACGACCATTGTCAGCGATACGAGGGACTGCGCCGAATGAACGAACGCGCCGTTCAGGCCGTGCGGGAAACGGCCGGACAAGTCTTGGTGTATGTACAAGGCGACAATGTACAAGGTACGAAGGAGGAGATATGCGATTGCCGTTACTATAAGTGTTGCGGAGGACGATCGGAAGTGTGGCGTACCTGTTGGGAAGATATAGATGTGCCCTATATCCAATCGGTCGAATGTCCTTACTGCGGACGCGTCGGCGAACGTACCCTGCGTCTGGTCCTCAACGACTATGACCGGGAGACCAAGGATTTCCACGATTGGCAAGTCACCTATACGGCTGAGGAACTGAGCGAGATCATCCGCACTAAATCCGGTATAGATTTTGGCACCATCACAGACATCATCCCGCTCAAACGGGGTGCGTCCGGACGTATCTGCGAACTGAAGATTGTCGGCACCAAGCACACCGAGATTATCGGCAAGGAACTCAAAATCCGCTTGTGGCTAAGCCGTAGTTGCCTGTACAGTAGTTGGTTTGATGTGAAAAAATCTTTCAACTCTCAACTTTCAACTTTCAACTTTCAATTAACCGGCCACGGTTGGGGACACGGAGCAGGTCTGTGCCAGATAGGCGCAGCACAGATGGCGGCTGAAGGACATTCGTACGAAGAAATACTGTCATTCTACTATGCGGGCACAAGACTTAGCACTACAACGCGATAAATACCGTCACCTCTCCGACGAAGAGTGGCGCTGGTTTCTCCAACAAGTGGAGGGCCGGGAACGCACGGCTGACAAACTGCCGACCTTCGCTGCCATCGACGATTGGTGGTACCCCGTGCGGCTCAGCTGCGAGCAGTGTTCGTCGGAAACAACCGCCCGCTACAAACGAGAAATCCTACAGGCGGAGCCGGTGTCCACTATGGTGGATCTCACCGGCGGATATGGAGTGGACACGTACTTTCTCAGCCAAGCCTTTGCTCATGCAGACTATGTGGAGCAAAACGAAGAGTTATGCCGTATAGCGGAGCACAACTTCACTCTGCAGCACTCTTCTATTACGGTTCACCGGTCGTCTGCAGAATCATTTCTTGCCACAGGCGGTCAATACGACTTGATCTTTCTTGACCCTGCCCGCCGAGACAGTCATGGTGGCAAGGTCTTTCGCTTGGAAGACTGCACACCCAATGTGGTGGAACTCCTCCCCACTCTGCTGGCTCATCTTACGCCTAACGGACGCCTCATGCTCAAGTTGTCGCCTATGCTGGACATAACACAAGCCATCCATGCACTATCGCCCGTGCATTGGGACGTGCACGTAGTGGCTGTCAAAAACGAGGTAAAAGAAGTGCTTCTGATAGGCGAAGGGACGAATAGCGAACGGACGAATGTTATTACCGCCATTGACTTGGCGCAAAAAGAACAGGCCTTCGTCTTCACGAGAGAAGAAGAGACCACCTGTTCCCCGTCCCCCGCAACCCAATTCCCTTGCACTTATCTCTACGAACCCAATGCCGCCATTCTCAAGGCCGGCGCATACAAACTCGTCGGAGAGCGATTTGGCCTGCACAAAGCCGACAACAACACGCACCTCTATTTCTCCGACCAATTGGTGACTGACTTCCCCGGACGTATCTGGCACACACAGTCCGTCATCAGAGACCGCAAAGACTTGCCGTCCGACATGACGCAAGCCAATATACTCACGCGCAACTATCCTCTGACGCCGGAGCAGCTGAAGAAAAAACTGCACCTCCGCGATGGAGGCACAGCTTTTATCATCGGACTACGCATCAACGGCAAGCCCACTCTGCTGCTCGCCGAACGCGTCTAAACTATCTCACTTCCATTCCCGTAATCGTATAGACCCTGTCTCCGCGAACGATCAACACTTGTCCGTTGCGGATGATCTTGTATGCCTGCTGACTGACCGGTTCGCTGACTATCTCCTCTATTCCTTGCGAGAAATTGTACCTGGTCGGTACCTGCGGCAGAGTTACCTGCGTTCCTGTGAACACTTTCACTTCGCTCGGTTGGAGTGTATAGGATGCGCTCGCTTGGGTGCCACCGGCCAGGTAGTCGTACCATGTGCCCGAAGGCAACGTCAGCGTTTTGCTCTCCGTAGCCGAGAAATTGCCCGCCACAAACACATCGCTTCCCCATTGCACGGTGCGTAGCACGGTTCCCTTGTTCAGACTGACGGCTGTCGGATTGCCGGCAAAAACTTCGGGCAACAGACGTGTACGGAGTTGGATGATCTGACCGGTCTTCTGATAAGCCGCCATGCGTGCGCCGCCCTGATTGATCCACTCTTCGGGACGATACTTCGGGTTCATCTTCTGCTCGCCCTGGACCTGCGTGGTGATGGAATACGGATTGGTGCCCCACTGTCCGTCCTTGTTCTGCCACTTGGAGTAGTCGAAGCCCAACTCATCGTAGTGATAGAACAGTTGTGGACCGTTCAGCAACGCCAGGAAGGCCATATTCAGCGGCACACGTTCGCAGCGCGCAGCCTCATCCGTAGTTACACTACCCGCGCCCCATTGTTTGGCTTTAAAGAACGGGCGCTCTTCGTCATGATTATTCATATAGCTTACATAGCCATCCAGGTTGGCGCCGGTGAACGCATCGTCTTCCGTCTGGCCCAACCATCCCATAGCGGTCTGTTGGTACGGTTCCGAGGTGTTCTGCCAGCACATCATGCCCTCGTTGACCAATTGCGGACGGTCGCTTGATATAGATGTGCCCCAATGTTCCAGAATGAAGTACGCATCCTCAGCCGCAGCCTTGACACCATTCGTGTAATAATCTTTGAGGTTAGTCACCGCATTGTAACTCGCGCCGCACAATCCGTGACTCAAATCCATTCGGTAACCGTCCACTTTGTACTCCTGAATCCAGTATTTCAACGCCCGGATAAACATCTTGTGCGCCGGTTCGAAATCATGGTTCCAATCCTCATATACATTGTCCGGATGCGGCGCCGTCACGTTGAACCACGGATTATTGGCCAGGTCAGTGCCGTACGGATAGAGTTTGTTCATCGGGTTCAGTCCTGTAGCATGATTGAATACCATATCCAGGATAACGGCTATACCGCGCTTATGGCACTCGTCTATCAGGGTCTTGAGTTGCTCCGACGTACCGTACGCACGGTCGAGCGCAAAATAGTGATTAGGCGAATAGCCCCAGTTGAGGTTGCCGTCAAACTCGGTCACGGGCATCAGTTCTATGGCATTCACGCCCAGGTTCTGAATGTAATCCAATCGTTCCATCAGTCCGGCTATCGAACGAGCCGGCGTGTGGTCATATACCCACAACTCATAGATCACCAGATTGTTCTTATCCGGACGCTGGAAATGGAGTGTAGCATCGCTCCATTGAAACTGAGGCCGGTTGGTCTGAATCACAGTCACATATCCTCCGTCTGCGCCACGCGTCGGATAGTCTATCAGCGTGGGGTCAACGCTCTTGGGTTCGTACTTATCGTCCGGGTGAATCACTTTCTCGGAGAACAAATCGGATATCTGTTTCTTCACTCCGTCTGCACGCTCTACCGCATATTGGAATCGGTATTCCTTGCCCGGAGTCAGTCCGGTCAGGGTGATCCAGAAATAGTTGCCGTCACGCTTCAACTGATGGTCTGCATCCAGTTTCCATTCGGTCATATCGCCCAGCAGGAACACCCGTTTGGCCGGCGCAGTCTTGCTTGCCGCATAGGTGCACAGCGTCACTTGGGTCGGGTCGTTCTCGTCATAATAGATACCTTGGTCTATCCCCGTCGGACGTGTTCCCGTCACGGGCGCAACATCCTTGACGGCATCCCATATATCTGCCACGGTCTCTTCGCCGAGCACTATGAGTATATCTCCTCCACCGCCGGTCTTGCCTTCCTTCGAGCCACCGGGGCCGTCGTGGAAGACGAACGCCAGCGCCTTGATATCCGTGGTGGCAGACACGCCGTAAAAGGTGTATACATTGGAAATCGTCAGTTCCCAATTGTTGCCGTTCTTGGTCAACTGCGGTTCGTCGGCCTTGCGCCAACCGCTACCCACTACGTTCTTCCAGTCGCCGTCGTTCGCCGAAGCGGAAGTGATGAGCCCCGTGTGGGCGTAGCACTTGGTGGCACTCGCCATGCCACCATTGCCCTTGGTCGGGTCAAAAATGATTTTGACTTGCCCGGTGTATCCTTTCTCGATAACTGCCGGTTCGGTTGTCACTTGTGCCGCTACGCACATTGCCCATAGCGCACATAGTAATAGAAGTGTTTTCCGCATATTAGTGTATTAAATATTTATGTCCGTTCTGAATGATTACGCCCTGATAACCTTCGCTCACACGTTGCCCAAGCACGTTGTACATCGGCCGCGAATAATCCGGTTTAGGCCACTCGGTCTCTGCCTGTTCTATGGCTTGCAATTGTCCGTCGCAATCCATATCGCGTACGGCCTTGCCGCAGTCCGAGTTCCAGACATAGCAGGCATCCTCGTCCAGGTATATATCTTGTGATTGCGGTTTCTTGTCGCCTTCGGTGAAGATGACATATATCTCCTTGACGTCCGCATTCATGGTGTGGGTGTACCATTCGCCTTCCTTGCTTGTCCATTTCATGCCCGGCCACTTGGCGTTCTGTCCGTCCAGCGCATAAGGTGTGTCTTTGTATTTGCTGCCCACCTTCACGCGCGTGAACGCGTATAGATAGAGGTCTGCCCACGCTTCGGGTTTGATGAACTTCACCTTCAGCGCGCCCTGCTGCGGAGCCCTATACGTATAGGTAGCCGTGTAGGTCTCGGTGCGCTCCTTGTCCAATGCAGCGTACGCCTTCACCGTGGTCGTTTGCTTGACGGTCAGGACCGCCTGTCCCTGAGCGGACTGCGATGCCGTGGTCGGTTCGCTGCCGTCCGTCGTATAGTAGATCATCGCGTTCTCTGCACCTATCGCACGAATAGTCACCTGCTGACCTTCGTTCATATCACGGAAGAATCCCGACTCAGGACTGATGACGAGGTCAAACGGCGGTTGCAGCATCGTGTCGCAATCCAGCACCACCTCCTCCGAACTCTCGGTCTCCTTGCCTTCGCGCCAACCGAAGCAAGCGTCGTAATCTATCTCCAGATCGTTGGAGCGCACATTGACGCCGCCGCACTCATCGCCCGAATTGATACAGAAATTGACTTTCTTCATCGTGTTGTCAAACTCATAACTATACCATCCGTCAGCGTCCTGGTAGATACGTTGTCCCGGATAGGCTCCCACTATGTTCTCCGAGGTAGGATTGCCCTGGGTGTCTGTGCCCGGCAGCCAAGCGTAGATATACACCTTACTCCACTCCTCCGGCTTGTTGAATCGCACACGTATACCGTGCTTCAACGGCTCGCGATAGGTATAGGTATAGGTCTGCACCTTCGATTGCGCACTACCGCACACGGCTATGACCTTCAGTGTAGTGGTTGTCTTGATAAGCAGAGGAGCGGTATATTCCGCTGACGACGTGGTCGGTTCGGTGCCGTCGGTGGTGTAGTAGATCTTCGCATTGCCGCTGCCTCCCACGGCCTCCATCGTCACCTGCATGCCTTGCTCGGCGTCCTCGAAGGTGGTGCTCGGCGTCACCATCAGTCCCGGCGCAGCGTCGCCTTCGGCCTTCACCCATATAGCGTAACCGTTGCCGCTGGCCATTTTCCGGAATCCGCTGAACGAACCCGGCGCCTTGTTGCCCAAGCACAAGATCAGATAACCGTTCTTGCCGCGCACCGTACACTGATAACCGTCATGCTCGGCCGTCTCGTCGCTCACGACGCTCTCCGAGTGAACGCCGGCCAGGTGACGGGCATCGATCATCGGCTTCAGTTCCTCTTTGTATTTAGCCCAGTGCGGATAGAACACACTCGGCACTCCCGGCATCGAGAGCAAGAAGGCGTTGGCCTGTAGCAGTCGGTCCTTCAGTTCCTCCTTCATCGAATTGCCGTTACCGCCAAACTCCTGACCGTTATCGCGCAAGAACCAGTCGTGACTGTCTATGAAGGTTACCGCATACTTGCTATACCCTGCCCCGAGCAAACCGCTTGCCTTGCATCGGCTGTAGTCAAAGCCCGCTATGCCGTCAAACGCGCTATACTTGGTTTGAAAATCCAGCGCCATCGTGTTCATCTGCGCGTCTTGAATATTGCGGATTATCTCGTCGTTGCCCGACCACATCTCCATGAAGGATATGTATGCGCCGCCGGCTTTGTTATAGTCGTTGATATGCGATGCGTGAAAACCCTTGCAGTAGTCGTAGCGGAATCCGTCGTAGTGCATCACATTGATCAACCATTGTGCGTAGGCGCGTATCATCTCGCGCACATTGTCCTGATCATGTGCCAGGTCACGCGCAGCCGCATAGTTCTTCTCGCTGCCATAGCCGTCGTCATAGGCACCTGTAGCCGTGCCGTAGCACTCGCCGGCTTCCGTAGCATTGGCGGCATCGTTCATCTCATCGTCTTTGCATATCCACGACCCGTCCGGCGCAAAACGTCCGTACTCGCCGAAATCCTGTACCGCAAAATCACACCAACTGGACATGGCCTCCAGGTGATTAACCACCATATCGGCCACCACGCGGGTGCCACTGTTGTGGAAGGTGCTTATCAGTTTTTCCAACTCGGCACGACTGCCCCAGTCGGAGTTCTGATTGCTGTATTGACGCGGGTGATAACCCGTTCCGCTGGCATAGGCACTGGGCGGCAACCATATCAGGTCGAAATACGCACCTATCTCGTCTGCCTGACCCAACAGCGTCTTCCAGCGCGTGTCGCCGTACAGGTCCGTCCCTTTCTCCGCGTCGTTGGGCATATAACTGTCCCAATAGAATCCCTGCATCATCACATCGCCGCACTCGCTCGGCACGGACGAAGCGGGTATTTCTACCGTCTCCCCCACTATGGTGATACAGATGAGCCCCGCATTCACGGCAATAGTAATATCGCCTGTTCCGGCCAATTTGACCACTATGTTCGCATCTTCGTCACTGTTGTATCCCGGCGTACTGCACGATGCATCTACTGCCGCGTATCCGAGACTGACATCCCAGGTGTTGTTGGTTACCTTAAATCGGTATATTCCTGCAGCCAAACCGGTTAAACTGATAGTGCCGTTTGTCATCGGCAGGTGTTGACCGGCTTCCCATGTGGCATTCGGAAAACCGCTTCCGGCCAGGTAGTAATCCATCGTGGTCGGACCGGAATAAGTGCTCCACGTACCGACACTCTTGGCTCCCTCGCCTTCGCCCCAACCGGTGATGGTATAGCAGTCCTTGTCAGACGGGATAGTCATATCTTCCGTTTGATTCCATTTGGTTTCCCAGTTGAGCGAAGTGCTTCCGTTGGGCATTCGTACAAAGAGGATCGAATTGTTCTGATCGGGAATCTCGGCCGAATAGACCCCGGTGGTCACCAAGCCCATTTGGGCATCGGCATAACTCTCTCCGCTCCACGAGTGTGCAAAAAAGACAGCACCACCCTGGTCCCACAAAGTGTTACCGCCGGCATTCAAATAAATGGTCTTGGCAGATACGCTTGCTGCACATAATGCGCAAGCCCATAGAAAGAATATTTTCTTCTTCATTGTATTAGATTTTATTACGGGTGCAAAAATACTGCTTTTTTCTGATATATGCAAATATTAAGCAGAAAAAACGCCCCGAAGGGCGCTTTTTTACTGCCACACTCCCATCCCCTAGAAACTCAGAAGCCTTTCTTGGAGGCGTCGTAAGTTTCTACTGTTTTGGTTTGGATGACACAGGAAGTGTCACCGCGTTGGTAGCACTCGGACTTGGAGGTGATGGTTCGTGTCACGTTGCACGAAGTAAGCCCGAAGGCTGTGCCCAATGCCGTCAATGCGGCAATGAGCACGGAGATGACGATTCGGATGATTTGTTTCTTCGTCATAGGTCACCTCCTTTTTAGCCTCCGATTTCGGAAGCACATACGGACCACA
>JAILDU010000107.1 GCA_024689005.1 Paludibacteraceae bacterium | reverse complement strand
GATGCTTGTAATGTTGCTGGCATTGGCGTTGTCGTGCTGTACGGAGAGACCTTATATAGATGCTCCGGGCGATAATAGTCATAATCAAGATTCGTTACCGCAACTAGCCGATCCGACTCCGACTCCGGATCCGGAAGGTTTTGCGTTGCCGGAAGGCGTAATCAATGTGAATGAGGCTGTGAAGATAGCCAAGAAACTGAGCGCCGGCGAGGTGAGCAAGAATAAGTATTTAATCAAAGGTTGGGTGACCAACTATGACGATAAAGAACATGGTAAGACGGATTTTGAAACCAACTTTAAGAAGTATGGGAATGAATATATCCATCTGAGCGCTCGTCAAGACGGCGAAGGTACCAAAGAGTTCTATGCTTATCGTGTGTTGGGCAAGTTTGGTGCAAAACTGCCTGATCATGAATCGGTTAAGCCGGGAGACTTTGTGGTGATAAGTTGTTATTTGACCAATTATAATGGTGTGTACGAATCGAGTGGAGCATGCTTTATATACGATTCGAACAACGCTCATTTCGGTGAAGTGTTCCCGGAGTTCCCCGGTTGTCCGGCACCGGGAGAAGGTGAGTTGAGCGTGACGGAAGCCGAGGCAGAGGCTTTGAAACTGGAGAGTAAGGCCACCTCGCAAGACGATTATAGAGTTCGCGGCGTGGTGACAAGTGTAGAGACCACAGTTTTGGGTTCGTACGGAAATATCAACTTTAATATATCTGACGGATTGTCTTATGCGACGTGCTATCAGACCTATTGCAAGACCGCCACGGGTAAGTTTACGAACCTGAATCAGGTGGTTGTAGGCGATACCGTACTGGTAGTGGGAAAGATACAGAACTATAATGGTACGTGCGAGCCTTACCGCGCGTATGTAGCAGAGTCGACAAATCCGAATTTTTGAGAAGAGAAGATAAATAAAAATTTAAATACAATAATAAAAAATGGCAAGTTTACAAAGAATTAGAAATCATGGCGCGTTGTTGATTGCAATAGTCGGCGTAGCTATGGTGGCATTTATCCTGGGTGACTTTTTGACATCAGGTAGTAGTTTATTTAATCGCAATCGTGAGAATGTAGCCACGATTGAAGGTCAGAAGATTCATTACACCGAGTATGAAGCAGCAAAAGAGCAGCTGACAGAAGTTTACAAGATTGAGACCGGTCGTACGAGTTTTGACGAGGACATGACCGCTCAGATTCGCAACCAAGTGTGGAACATGTTGATGATGGACTACACGATGCGTGCTCAGGCAAAGAAGATCGGATTGGACATTACTCCGGACGAGTTGACCGAGCTTTGCGTTGGTGAGCATCCTCACCAGATCATCGCCGGCCGTCGTGCCTTCTTGGACGAGAACGGCAACTTCAGCGCTCAGGCAGTAAAGGGCTTGATCTCTGCAATCAACGAGCATAGTGATGATGCAGAGGAAAATCCGAACCTGAAGCAGGCGAAGACCTATTGGTTGTATTGGGAGAATGCTGTTCGTATCAGCTATATGCAGGAGAAATATGCAGGATTACTGCAGCACATGCTGAAGGCAAACACCCTGGACGCACAGTTCGCATTTGATGCCAGCCAGAAGGGTGTTTCGATCGAGTATGTAATGCAACCATATTATATTATCTCAGATAGTTTGGTTAAGGTGACAGACAAAGATTTGCGCAAGCTGTACAAGCAGCACAAGTCGTTCTACAAACAAGTGCCTAACCGCGCAATCGAGTATGTGGCATTTGATATCAAGCCGTCGGAGGATGACTTTAAGGCAGCAGAAGACCTGCTGACCAGCCTGAAGGATGAGTTCCGCACAACCGATGATATAGCTGCAGTAGTAAATGTTAACTCAGATATCATGTACGACGGTCGCGATTATTCGATAGAGACCATTCCTGCACAATTCAAGGACTTTGCTTTCGGCAAGAATGCAAAAGCCGGTGATTGCACAGATATCCTGTTTGAGAATAATACTTATGCTATGGCACGTATTATGAAGGCCGGCTATTCGCTGCCGGATTCAGTAGAACTGAAGGCTATAGTAGAAGGCGGTGAGGATCAGGAACTGGGTTGGTTCAAGGCAGACGTATTGCCAAGCAACATCGCAGAGAAAGCGTTGGTAGGTAAGCGTGGCAGCCGTTTCACCGTAGCACAAGGAATGGGTGAGCAGACTTATGAAATCCTGGAGATTGGAGCCGCTACTCCGAAAGTGAAATTGGCTATCTTGGCGCGCGAGGTTACTCCGTCAAGCAAGACCTATTCGATCATTTACAACCAGGCTAAGCAGTTTATTGTTGCTAACCAGAACGCGGAGTCTCTGGAGGCTGCAGCTCAAGAGCAAGGTCTGACCGTTGTTCCTCAGTACAACCTGATCGCAACAACAGACAAGGTTGGTCAGCTGCAATCGAGTCGTCCAATCGTTCGTTGGGCATTTGAGGCAAAAGAAGGCCAAGTGAGTGATGTATTTGAGTGCGGTCAGCAGTTCATCGTTGCTGCTCTGAAGGAAGTTAATGACGGTGAGTATCGCTCGCTGGAGTCTGCTCGTGCCGAGTTGACCTATGAGGCAACCAATAACGCAAAAGCAGCATATATCATCAACAAACTGAAAGGTGTAGAGACACTGGAGAAAGCTGCAGAGATCATGGGCCAGCCAATCCAAGAGGCAGAGCGCGTATCGTTGGCAGACACTCGTTTGACTCGTGCGGGATCAGAACCGAAAGTGATCGGTAAGGCAATCGCAATGGGTGAGAACGCGTTGAGCGAGCCAATCCAAGGTAATATGGGTGTGTTCGTTGTAAGAACAGGAGCTGCGCTCAATTCTAACGACAAGTTCGATGCTGATGCCCAGAAAGCACAACTGAATGCTCGTTATGCATATTTGCCGTATCAGGCAATCCAGTTGATAGAGGATAAGGCAGAAGTAGAAGACCACCGCGTTAATTTCCAATAATCGCGCGCGTGCGTAATAAATTAAGGAGAGTGCTCTTCTTCCAAGGGTACTCTCCTTTGTAATAAATTCTATAGTTAACAGGACCGAAAAGAGATGAGCGAAACCAAACGAATAAGTCCGTGGGCATGGGTTCCGACGCTATACTTGGCAGAAGGAATACCGTATTTTCTTGTGACGAGCGTGAGTGTGACGCTGTTCACACAGTTGGGCATGCCTAATGCACAAATGGCATTGTTTACTTCGCTTATATCTTTTCCGTGGGTGATTAAACCCCTCTGGAGTCCGTTTGTGGATGTGCTTCGTACCAAGCGTTGGTGGGTATTGGTAATGCAGGCTGTCATGGCTTTGACGGTGTTGCTGCTGGCTCTGATGGCGCCGCGAGGATTATTCACTATTGCGCTGATACTATTTACAATAACCGCTTTCTGCTCCGCTACGCATGACATAGCAGCTGACGGGTACTATATGTTGGCGTTGGACGAAAAGCAGCAGTCGGCTTATGTCGGATTGCGTTCTACGTTCTATCGAATAGCCAATATCTTCTGCCAATCGTTGCTGTTGATGTTGGTAGGCCGGTTGCAACGTCATGCCGATGTGGCAACGTCGTGGACTTATGCTTTGTTGCTCTGCAGCGGAATAATAGCATTAGTGGCGGTGTGGCATCTATGGTCCATGCCGCGAGTGGAGCAAGCAAGTGAATCCCGCCCGGCCGGAGAGATATTGCGCGAAGTGGGGCAGGTGTTCGGCGAGTTTTTCCGCAAACCGGAAATAGGGTTGGCAATCACATTTATGTTGCTTTATCGTTTGCCGGAAGCCTTGTTGCTCAAGTTGTGCAATCCGTTCTTTCTCGCTCCGGCAGAGGCCGGCGGGTTAGGAATTACGGTCGGCACGATAGGTCAGATAACCGGTGTGGGCGTTATATTGATGCTGCTGGGAGGCATAGGCGGTGGTGTGTGGGCCAGTAAGACGGGGTTAAAGAAAGCCCTGATTCCGATGGCCTTGTGCTTAACTTTGCCGTGCGCTGTGTATGTCTATTTTGCTCAATATCAACCAACTGCATTTTGGATCTTGTGTCTATGTGTGGGAATAGAGCAGATGGGATACGGCTTAGGCTATACGGCATGTATGCTATATATGATGCATTTTGCAAACGGTTTGCACAAGACAGCCCATTTCTCAATCTGTACGGCATTCATGTTTCTCGGATTGATGTTGCCGGGCATGGTGGCAGGTTATATACAAGAGGCATTGGGTTATCTGGGCTTTTTCTGGATAGTAATGCTGACGTGTATTCCGTCTATCGTAGTTGCTTATCTGGTTTACAAGAAATTGGACTGAAAAATATAATCACTCATAAATAATCAAGTTATGAATATACGACGAATCATACCGAATACTATCACCAGTTGCAATCTGCTTTGCGGCAGTATAGCAGTCTTTTTAGCCACTCAGGATGCCTTTGTATGGACCTTTGTGTTTATATTATGCGGAGCAATCTTTGATTTCTTCGACGGAATGAGTGCTCGGTTGCTGAAGGCTCCAAGTCCAATAGGTGTTCAATTGGACTCGTTGGCAGATGATATCACTTTCGGATTGGCGCCATCGATGATGCTGTTTGCCTATCTGCGTCCGATACTCGGTTGGTGGGCGTTGGTTGCTCTGCTGATGGCTGCAGCTTCGGCATTGCGATTGGCCAAGTTCAATGTGGACGAGCGCCAGCATAGTTCATTCATCGGTTTGGCTACTCCTCCCAATGCAATCTTTTGGGGAGGTATATGTTGCATGCCGTATGCAATGCTGGCATATGATTGGATGGCTTGGGCTTTGTTAGGGCTGTCGCTGGTCAGTTGCTATCTGCTGAACGCGGAGCTTCCGTTCTTTAGTTTCAAGAGCTTCAAGACACAGAAGATGGAAGTACTCTTCTTCCTTGTCGGTTGTTTGGTTCTGCTGGCCTATTGCATCATTAAGGCTATCATTACTCGTCATGTTGAATTCGCACTTTTTGGCGGAACGGCTTGTGTCGTTTGGTATGTGGCCTTGAATATACTTCTCTTGGCATTTCCTAAAAAGAAGTAGAAGGCGTGCTCCTCTGTAATTTACGAATTTTTCGAATTGATTTGTTATAAGTATGAAAACCGGATTCTCTCTTTTGTTTGCCCTTCTCTGTTCAGTTAATCTCATGGCAGAGAAATATACAATAGTATTCAATAGCAATAATTCTAATAGCGATTCAAATGCAGAAACAGCTTCGTTAAATAGTTTGGTGTTGAGTGCAACTGACAATTGTGTCAGTTCTGTCATTTTTGCCCAAAAAGTGTATCGTGGCAAAGAGGGATTTGGTATCAAAGGCGGAACCTCCAATACTAAAGGACGGCTTGTTCTCGGTCTGGATACGACATATCATATTACAACTATGACTGTTTATACAGCCGCCTATGAACATGCCAAAGACACAACTAAAACGAAGATTATGTGGGTGTGTGAAATGCCGGTTGGGTGGGAAGAAAATCACAAAGCTGAGATTCGTCCTTTTCAGATAACTCTCAATCAGGATTTGGACTCTATTTCTATTCAAGCAAATATTGAAAATTATAACCGTTGGTATGTGCAAAAGATAGAATTTGAGGCTGAGAATCCAAATCCTAACAAGGGCGCATTGTTAATGCAATATGCAACGCTTGGATTTGAACAAGTGTCATGGGAAAGCGCAGATGAGCCGATGGAAGATGCTCTCAGTTTTAGTGTTGCTGGCAAAAAAATAAACGGCAATATTTCTCTTTCTTTGCAGAAAGGCACTACGTTCTCAATCACTCCGGCTACGCTTTCATCCGCAGGAGGCGAGGCAAGTGTATCGTATAGTATTACGATGTCTGAAGCTCCTGAATATGCGGTTACATATAGAGATACAATCGTGGTTACGGCCCGAGATAACAATGGCCTTCAGTTGTCTCGCCGTCTGCCTGTTGAACTGACGATAAAACCGCAGGGGTCCGGTGCTAAAGTATTCACCTTAGACACTACATGCATGGCAATTGGCGCTATGCCAGGTGGTTACTATGCTTACGCGCAACATACAACCGACTCAACGCTGAAGAACCATTTGGGAACCATCATTTGTTGCGGTATTCGATACAAATACGGAAGCGGCGCGCGTAAGACATGGGACGCTTTTTTCCATACGGATCGTGATACACTGACCAACCAAGTGCTGGATATGTATTCCAACAACGTACGCTATTTTAATCCGGAGAATCCAACGGCCAGTGTCAAGGACTTTGATATTGAGCACATGTTGCCCAAATCATGGTGGGGAGGAACGGTTAATCCCGCTTACTGTGACTTGTATCACTTGGTTCCGGGCGACTATTCGGCTAATCGCAGTAAGTCCAATCATGCCCCGGGAATACCGAGCGACAGCAGTTTCAATAACGGTAGTTTTGTTACAGGTAACGGATCTGCATATGGCTTGACACGTGTTTTCTGTCCAGCGGATGAATATAAAGGAGACTTTGCGCGCGCGTATTTCTATATTGCCACTTGTTATGGAGATTCGCTTACATGGCTCAGCTCCGGCGAACCGGGTGTTGCCATGACCAACGATAGTTGGCAGGAGTTTCGCCCATGGCTGCGCGACTTGTTGCTTGAGTGGCATCGAATGGACCCGGTTAGCAGCAAGGAAAAGGCTCGTGCTATCGAGGTGAACAAGATTCAAGGAAATCGTAATCCGTTCATTGATTATCCGGAATTAGTTGAGTATATCTGGGGGAACAAGCAAGGCCAACCTGTTGATTTCTATCAACTCAATCAGACCTTCGGCAATCAGTATAATGATGGTAGCCATGCCACGTCATTGACAGAAAAAGTATCTCCGTCTGTTGCGCGCAAGCAGATGCGCGACGGCGTGTTGGTTATCCTGCGTAGTGAGTCTGCCTATAGTACGATAGGCCAGCGTCTACAATAATTCTCAATCTATTTGCCTAATGCGCGCTTTTCTACGTAATAACAGTCTATTTCTTCTATTAAGTCTGCTGCTCATAGTGGCATTGGCTTTGGCTATCGCGCTGATTCCAAAAGGCGAATTGCATCTCATGTTGTGCAATCGCCACACGCCTGCGCGCGATCTATTATACAGGTATTATACGCGTGTCGCAGAGTGGCTGCCCTATGTGATTTGTTTATCAATACTGCTATTTGGCAAGGCTGGAAATGCTGCTTTGGCAACTTCTTGTGTGGCTTTTTCCGAATTGACAACACAAATCTTGAAGCGTATTGTATGTGCACCCCGTCCGCTGACATGGTTTGCCAATAATATGCCGGATGTGCAATTGCCTTTAGTAGAAGGTGTGCGCATGAATCATTGGCTATCCTTCCCGAGCGGACATACTACTTCGTTTTTTGCACTCTTTTTCGCTTTGTCTATTGTATCAACCAAGAGTCTGACAGCAAAGCGTGCCGAGAGTACCAATACGCAACAACGATATATTTTGCTTGCGGTAGCAATGTTTTTACAAATATCCTTGGTTTTGTTGGCTGCATTAGGCGGATATAGTCGCATTTATTTGAGTCAACACTTCGCATCGGACGTGCTTGGAGGCATGACTGTCGGAATACTCATTTCCACCTTGTGTTACACCATTTTTTGCCGATATGAGGGTCAAAAATGGTATAATTACCGGTTTTTGAAAAAAAAATGACCCTAAATGCATTTTTTTTGCCCAAAAATTTGGTCATGTCAAAAAAAAGCAGTACCTTTGCACTCGGTTTTGAAAAGGAACTAAATACAAGGCAAAAACAAGCCTGAAGGGCGTTTAGCTCAGCTGGTTTAGAGCATCTGCCTTACAAGCAGAGGGTCTGCGGTTCGAATCCGTAAACGCCCACGAAGGAGACTGATAAAGTCTCCTTTTTTTATGCATTTTTCAGTACTAAATTCTGTATTTTTGGTACATCTACTTATTGAACAAAAAAGGAGACTTTATCAGTCTCCTTCCTTGCATATATATTGATAGGTTTAATAGCTTTCTTCTTGATTAGGGAAACTGCTATCTTTGACTGCAGTTACATATGTGCTAACTGCATTCTTAACTTCTTCGCCCAGATTTGCGAAATGGCGAAGGAATTTGGGTTTGAATCCTTGGTTTAATCCAAGCATGTCATGCAGAACCAGAACCTGTCCGTCGCAAGCATTGCCTGCTCCGATACCGATTACTGGGCAACTAACTGCCTTAGTCACTTTTTCTGCTAATGCTGCAGGAATCTTCTCTAATGTTATACAGAAGCAACCGGCTGCGTCCAATAGTTTAGCATCGTGCAATAGTTTCTCGGCCTCGGCCTCTTCTTTGGCGCGCAGACCATATCCTCCAAATTGGTTTACACTCTGTGGTGTCAAACCGAGATGTCCCATTACAGGAACACCGGATTGTACCATGTGGCGGATTGCCGGTAAGATTTCTTCGCCGCCCTCCAATTTGACGGCATCACAGCCGCTTTCTTTTAGGATCCTTATGGCATTGCGTACAGCTTCTTCTTCACTCACCTGATAACTGCCAAACGGCATGTCGCATACTACCAATGCATGCTCGGCTGCACGAACAACACCTTTGGCCAGGAAAATCATCTCATCCACCGTAATAGGCAGGGTGTATAGATTGCCGCAAACCACATTGCTGGCACTATCGCCCACTAAAATCATATCGATGCCGGCCTCATCTACCAGGCGGGCAAGTGTGAAATCATAACTCGTCAGCATGGCTATCTTTTCGCCTGCTGCTTTCATTTGACGTAGTTTAGCCGTCGTCATTCGGCTATTTTGTACATGTACAGACATAGTTGTATTTCAAAAAAACGGTACAAAGGTACTGCTTTTTTTGGATATGTGCAAAAAAAAGTGTATCTTTGCGGCAAATCTTTTTGTTTTATGAAAAAAATAATTGTTCTTACTCTCACTCTATCCGTATTCATATTTGAAAGCAAGGGTGAAGTACTTATTCCGTATGATTACCCGCAGCCGGATGTGACGCAAGTGGACCAGGATTTCTATATGGTCTATAGCACGTTTGCAATGACGCCCGGTTTGCAAATCTTGCAGTCGCGCGATGGTCTTAGTTGGAATATCGTAGATGCTGCATTGCCGGACACTATTCCCGGTTATGGCCATAAGGATGGCTGTCGTGCCGGTTGTGGAGTTTGGGCTCCATCTATCCGTTACTATGACGGACGTTTTTATATCTTCTACGGCGATCCGGATATAGGTATTTATTGTATTCGGTCTGCTAATACCAAATCCATTCCGTGTCAATGGGAACCTGCAGTGTTGGTCAAGCGCGGGAAAGGATTGATAGACCCTTGTCCGCTGTGGGACAAAGACGGGCGGGTCTATCTTGTCCACGCGTACGCAGGCAGTCGCGCGGGCATTAAGTCTTTGTTGGCTGTATGTGAATTATCGTCTGATGCGCTCAGTGTGTTGTGCGAAGACCGGATAGTTTTTGACGGCCATGTTGGTAATCCGACATGTAAGGGGCCTAAATTCTATAAGATAGATGGTTGGTATTATATCTTTTGTCCTGCCGGTGGCGTGAGAGATGGTTGGCAATTATGTCTGCGAAGTCGTTCGCCATATGGACCATATGAGGCGAAACGAGTCCTGGAACAAGGTTCAACGGATGTCAATGGACCGCATATAGGTGCGTGGGTATGGGATATGTTCTATCATACTCAGAAACTGGATGTTGCAGGCCAAATACTGCATGTTCAGCCGCTTCGGTGGTCTCGCGGGTGGCCAATTATCGGTAATAATGGCGAACCGGCAGCCACTTTTAATCGCAAAATGGAGTCACGTAAGTTTGAAATACCGGACGGATATAAGCATATACCGGAACGAGATGATTTTGATGCCCAAGAGATTTTTCCTTATTGGCAGTGGAGTGGTAATCGTCAAGCGCGTTTTGCTGCGTGTCATGCAGACTCATCTTTCTTGCGTCTGTTTACTTATCCGGTTGAAAACTTGCAGAATGCTCCTAATCTTCTGTTGCGTAAGATACCGGCCGGACGTGCCTTTCAAATAGAAACACGTGTACGTTTTACCCCGCTTGAGCGCAACAGCAATCATGAACAAGCCGGTTTCATTGTCTATGGTCGTCAAAGCCGACTACTACCGGTTCCGGATGATGGCCGCTGGTGGTTGCTGCGGATTATTGTCTCTGAAAATCAAACTTGCCGTCTCTATCGCTCGTTAGACGGACGCGCTTGGGAGATGACGAGTGAGCCATTCCGAGTTGTGCCCGGAGAATGGATGGGTGCGAGAGTAGGATTCTACGCCATACACGACCTGCAACCAACGCAAGATGCCGGTTACTTGGACGTCGATTGGTTCAATATAGCTTGGTAGAGCTCGGGGAAACGTGTCTCGAGTGCAACCGGACGATTGTTCTCCAAGAAGCAATGTGTGGAGGAGGCGGTACAAACGACGGTATCGCCTACTTTCATTGTATAAGCAAACGATATCTTCAGTGCAGACATCTCTTTTACTTTGACTTCTATCTGTATCTCGTCCTTGAAGGTTGTTGTGCGCTTGTATAGACATGAGATTGCCATAACCGGTGAAACGACACCTTCGGCTTCCATGCGTTCGAATCCGTAACCGAGTTGATCCATCCAGTCTATGCGTGCTTCTTCCATAAAGCGGACATAGTTGGAGTGATGAGTGATACCCATGCCGTCGCATTCGTAGTAACGGACAATATGTGTATATGGTTTCATAAAATGATCAATTGTTTTCTATTATCTCTTTCCAATTAGGTGAAGTGACAACAACCATGCTGTCGTCTTGTGCAACAATCAGGTAGCATGCTGCATCGCCGGCGCGGTCTATGAGGCTTAATGCTTCTTCTTCTCCCACAACCATGCAGGCGGTTGCCAGTGCGTCTGCACGCATACATGTGCTACTTACTACGGTTGCACTCAATAATGCATGTTGCACCGGGTGTCCTGTACGCGGGTCTATGGTGTGGCTGCGTTTCTCATCACCATCGTAATAGAAATTGCGGTAGTTGCCGCTGGTGGCCATACAGATATTGTTAACTGCAATGATATCTTGCAGCTCCTCTGCTTGTCCGTTAACCACGTCTCTATTATCTATCGGTTTGGTGATTCCTACATGCCATTTGTCGCCATGGCTATTCTGTCCGCGACATACAATCTCTCCGCCTATCTCTACCAGATAATTCGTGCAGCCTTGCTTTTCCAAAAGTGCGGCTATTACGTCGCAAGCCTGTCCTTTTGCAACCGCTCCTCCGTCCAACATCATTCGCGGGTCTGACTTGATTAGGTGGTGATTAATCAGTTGCACACGATCAAAACCGACTAACGCACGTGCGCTATCCACTTGCGCTTCAGTCACATTGGAGCGATTCTTGAAGCCGAATCCCCACAAGTTTACTAGTGGCGCAACAGTTATGTCAAAAGCGCCTCCGGATAATTCGTATATACGTGTGGCTTCTGTCCACATAGACTCGAAATAATCATCTGTCAGCGTGTCGCGGTTGGCATTGATTGCAGATAGAGTCGAGTGGGGATTAAACATGCTGAGACTGCTGTCAAACGCACGAAAGGCGGCTTGAATACTGTCGTGTAAGTCTGTATTTGACTCATACTGAACAGAATAGTACGTGCCGAATACTTTGCCCTGATTGCGGTAGAACGACTTGGGATTTTCGCTCTCCCAACCCCAAATGAGTGCAACGCAGATGGCCACACTCATTAGGGCGGAGATCATTCTCCATCTTTTGGATTCGATTAGTTTCATAGATATGTCTTAGAACCAGATACCCAGACCAATGGTTCCGTTCAGTTTCTGACTGTAGAGTTTGTCGTCTCCGGCAGCATTAACAAAGACATTGGTCTTGTCTAAGCCATCCGGATTCAGACTGCCCGTAGCAAATACATTGAGCGTACATGCACCGAGGTCAAATTCCTTGTCAATCTTCATCGAGAGATTTACTACTGCAAACTTGTCGTTGCCGTACAAGGGGCTCTCCCAAGGCGACATGCCTATCTGTGCGCCAAGTGTCAATCCCAGATCTTCAAAACTGTAGTCATAACCCAACTCCAGATATGACGAATAAGCCTGTTTATCTGCAGAGTTAATGTCATCTCCGGCGATGATGGTGTACCAATTGACGTAAGCACCGACGCCGAAAGCATGGTCGAAACTGTATCCAGCCCAAATCTCGGATGTGTGAGTGCTCCAATCGTCGCAATAATAATACTCGTTGTAACCAACGCTTGCACCGAAAGCGGTGAGCGATGCAATGAAATCTACTTCCGGCATGAAATAGGTGTTTGGGTTTGACTCGTCTAAGTGGAGAGGCAGACCTTTCTGGAATTTCCAGTCCGATGCGCCCAGACTTGCCCATGCACCTGCACGAAACTCAATCGCTTCGTCCAGTGCGTTAAAACCTACCAATGCTTCCGGCTGAAAACTCAGACCTCCATTGTACATGCCACGCCAGATGTACGAACTAACTACTTCGGCTCCGGCCTCATAAGCAAATTCAACTTCGGCTTTCGCCATTCCTACTGCAGCCATCACGGCTACAAACATAGTGAAGATTTTTTTCATTTTTGTACCTTAATGATGTAATAAAATTGTTTGTTAAAGTTTGATGATTTTGTTTTTTTATGTTGTTAAAGTTTGTTATCTCAAATTATTTCAAATATACTCCCACCGCCACATTTGCGTTAACACTTTGATAGCCCGGATGAGTGGGATACCAACGCGCTGAACTCTTGTCTCGTGCAAGTGCATACGGGTTGCATGCCAATGAGCCTTGTATCCTCAATCCGCAATGTTCGCCCACAGACCAATCTTTGCGCAAACGCACTTCTACATTGTTTACGGCAAAGTTCCCTTCATAGCCTGTGTAGCCGCTTCGCCATGGTGTGATGCCCACTGCTCCGTATAGACTGATGTCGAACGGAAAGTGATGTGTGTAGCTTAGTTCGGCATAACTGGACCATGTCCTTATGGTGTCGCCTGCAGCATTGACGTAACCGTCTGAGGCACTCACGCGGGTGGCCCACAGAAAACTCAGTGGCAATTTGCTACTTACCGTATAGCGCAAGTCCAGTTCCAATCGATTGCCGTAGTTCACGTGATTGCTAAAATCAAAGAACTTGCAATCAAAATTATGAATGTAGAGCAAGAACACATCCAGGCCCCATCGTGCAAAACCAAGCGAAACATCCACTTCGGGTTGAAAGCGTGTGAAGGACCAATCGGTTGTTCCTATGCTACACCATAAGTCGGCATACAATCCCCCGAATCCCACATTCGCTCCGCCCTGCACATTCAATGCCCCGGCATAGAAACCTCTCCACAAGTAGGAACTATTGAGTGTAGCATGAGCTCCATAGGTGAACCCAATCGGTTTCCTGTAGTCATCCAGATAGCGATTGTCTGCTTTCTCTTGTGCCTCGCACAAAAAAGGTAGTGCTCCGACCATTATCATCAGAGCTACTACCCGTAACCTATTGTGTTTCTTGTCCACTGCGTCTGCGTCAAAGGCTGTTTTGCGCCTCCCAAGCGATGCGAAGCGCAACCTCCAAAATGCGAGTGTTGCTAAACTCAATAATACCGCCCTCCGGGCCTGCTTCTATATGATAATCTGCCGTTCCCTCACCGTTGAAATATGCTCTTACTTCATCACCGGTGAGATTCAGTTCTGCGGCGATAACGTCCATACTTCCGTGGGGAAGACTGTCTTTTACGCTACGAAGGCGATTAAATGTTGTACGGGTCATAATAGTTTGTGTTTTTTATTGTTAATAGAAAAATGTTAAATAGTCTTTTTTCTTTTCGAGTGCAAAGGTACAACATTTTTTTTATATATGCAAATAAATAACTCTTTTTTTATAAAAAAAAATCCTATGCTTTGGCACGATGTTTGCTTGTAAGTAGTGTAACCCAAACAAAATGAACACAATGAAAAAGATTACGCTACTGGTAATGTCGCTCATAATGGGTGTATTACCCCTTTTTGCAGAACTGACAATCCTGGTTATGGATTCATCGCAAGCACTAATACCTAACGCCCAAGTGACGCTTGGCACGCAGTCTGTCAAGACGCGTGCTGACGGCAAGGCTGTGCTCAAGAACGTGAATGGCAAACTGACGATCACATGCGACGGCTATGCCAAGAAAACGCTCCCGATTGACAAAATAACGAACGATTCGCTGATGATGGTTACTATCGCTTTAAACAAAAACACAAAGAATACCCATTCAGTCGGTCGCCCGGGCGCAATTCGTACATGTGGAACGGTTCTCTATCGCAAGACGGCTACGTTCAGTTCATCTGATATGGCTGTAGAAGAGGAGGTTATGGATGAAGCTGTGCCTGTAATGTCGTACGCAGCGACTATAAGCGGCAAAATGGAAGTCGCTAATAATGCCGTATCCGCCGGCCGACTGACAGCCGGGGAAGTGAACGATTTCTCGCGTTGGACTTACTGGCAGCACGTCCTCAACGACACGCATAAACAATACGTCTCCGATTGGCAGATACGCGCATCTCAACGCTATGTGGCGCAAGTAATCAATAGCAATGGCTATCCGTTTGCCAATCGTGCGGTTAGTCTGCTCGATGCGAATGGAAACACACTCTTTCAGGCAGTTACGGACAATACCGGCAAGGCTGAGTTGTGGGCTGATTTGACACGCGAAGGCCAAGCAACCGGTTCGTTGCAGATAAGTGTAGAGGACAAGCTGGTTCAAGCCGTTTCTGTGGAGAAGGGATGGAATACGATTGTGTTGGATGAGGCGTGCGAAGCACCCGATGGAGTGGATGTCTTCTTTGTCTTCGATGCTACCGGCTCGATGGGTGACGAACTGCGCTATCTGCAGGCAGAGATGCAAGATGTGATCAGTCGTGCCGAGTCGGCTACGGGCGGTTTGTCTATCCGTACGGGTGCGGTTGTCTATCGCGATCATGGCGATGAGTATCTGACGCGTATCAGCCGTCTGACCGACCATATAGCCACCACGCGGACGTTCATCGACAAGCAGATTGCCAGCGGTGGAGGCGATTTCCCGGAGGCCGTTCCGGAAGCGCTGATGGCTGCTCTCAATAGCGGCGGTTGGAATAGCAACGCTCGCGCGCGTATCGCGTTCCTTATTTTGGATGCTCCATGCCACACCGATTCGACTACTATTGCCTTACTGCATGAGCAAATCCTCAACGCAGCCGCGTTTGGCGTGCGTATCGTACCTATTGTATGTAGCGGATTGGACCAAAGCGGTGAACTGCTTATGCGCTCTATCGCACTGGCTACCAACGGTCTGTCGTTCTTCTTAACCGACGATTCGGGCATAGGACATAGCCATCTCAAACCGACTACCGACAGTCTGAAAGTGGAACACCTCAACGATATGTTGGTCCGCACGATTGTAGAGTTTAGCTACATGCCGGATTGTGCCGGACATTGGAATGAACAGCAGATTGAGCAAGTTGATGAGGCGTTTGTGCCTAATCCGTTTGATATCAGTCAGTTGAGCGATGAAGAGAAAGTGTCCAAAGACTCGCGCACTACGCTCTATCTGTTGGACATAACGGGCAAATTGATACTCGTTTACAATGGTAATCTTGACGAGGCAGGTGATAGTCAGTTGTCTGCAATCGGCCGCCAATTGTCCACGGGCGTTTATTTCGTCAAAGCCTTTTATGACGGCGAATGGCACACGCGTAAGATATTGGTTCATTAATTGTTTTCTTTTTGAATGATTATTCCCCCGCGTTTTACGCGGGCTCTTCTCATCCATAGTGCCGTCTTTCTGGACGGCATTTTTATTGTTCCATCGTCTTGTTCGCGGGCCTTTAGCCCCGCATCTCAGGATGAGCGTTAGCAGTCTGGATCCTCCGGCTTTTTCAGTTCCTGATAATCTACCTATTTGGGCGATTTTTCTCCCTTTTATACCGAGTCATTAGTGGGCGCTTTTTTTTCTTCTTTTTCTGGGCAATTTAATCCACCGCCCATCGCCCGTCCGTCTCCAGCCTATTCCTGTTTTTTTGACCATTTTGGGCCTTTGGGGACTAAAAGAAATCATCCAATTATTCTTATGTTTTAATCAGCCATCGATATTAAGTTATTATTATGTGATTATTATGTGATTATTATGTTGTTATTATGTGATTATTATGTTCATCAGCGGATCACGTCGGGACCATAGCGACTTTTCACCCCAGCAAAACCCCAACAAAACCTCGATAAAACCCCGAGTAAAGTCTAGGATTGCTTCGAATTACTCTCGAATCACTCCCGTGTTGCCTTCGACTCGTCTTCGATTTTAGTTCGAATTGCCCTCTTCCTGCCTAAATATGCCTCTTTCGGCCTAAACATCACCAATTGTCCGGCAATCATAATTTTCCATAATTTTTGGATCATTTTTGATAATTTTGGACTAATCCAATATTCTCCACATCCCGAAACAACTCCGACAAAAAATATCATTTTTTTCTTATTTCATTTGCGCATGTCAGAAAAAAGTAGTACCTTTGCAACCGATGTTGCTCCAACAGAGGAGGTTAGATGTTTTAGCAATGGTACAATCACGCAAATACAAGGAACAGGAAAACCAGGTGCACAAAATATGAAAGATTTAAAAAAGCCAGAATATGCAGGGCAATGGAAATATTTTAGAAATGGAAAACTGGTAGATACTTCTAAAGACGCATATCTTTACAATGTATATAGGCAACCGAAGCAACCAATTGCGAATGAGAGTAATGGAAACTAGCAAGATGGTTATTCAAAAGTAATATATAACATTACAATTAGAAATGAAAAGACAAACTTATATCATTTCCTTTTTGCTTTTGTTGGTTGCGCCAATAAGTGCAACCAACAATCAGCAAGACTCGTTGCGTATATTTTTAGAATATATAGGGGAAGATTCTGTCACTATATCCAAGATTATGAAGAGCCCGGAAGCTGCAGATCCGTTAGAAACGATTGAATCATACTTGATGCTCAATACTAAATTGGTGTGCGACTCTAACAGACAGGAAATGGTATGGATTGAAGGATGGAGTGATTCTGCTTTTGTTTGTAAATGCGCAAAATTCCTACATCAATTAATTATTAATGATACCGCATTACATTTGGTGGAGCCATGCCTATTGGAGGCATTTTTAATTAACCATAAGAGTTATAGCGCATCTATTATTCTAGAATGTGCAGAACAAGCAATAACCGTTTTTCATGCAAGGAATGCCTTTTTAATCCCCAATATGTATTACTGTAATCATGAAGAAATTGATAATCGGCAGGAGAATTCGCAGTTCTATGAGATGGTTGAAATGATACTCAGTCCTCAAAAATATGTTTATACTTTTGATACGGATACAAACAAAAAGATTAATGCTATTCTTGCGGAGTCTAATGAATCATCGCCATACTACGTGCGGTTTAGAAATAAACTTGATGGTTACTCTGATATGGATTTAGCCCGTATCTCGAAAGAGCAAGAGGCAGAATTGGCAAATATCTTGCTTCAGGGGATGGCAAATGGGGAAAAGAAATCGCAAATGACATATGCGTTTATGCTGCTAACAGGGCAATTTGTCGAAAAAGATGAAGCCTTGGGAAATGAATTGTTGCGTAAATTGCTAGAATAGAAGCTTGAGAGTGGCTTGAGAGTGGCTGATTGGCTCACGTTAGTCTCGGGGGACTTGGAAGAAATGAATAACAAAGGAGAAGAAGTGTTTCTGCTGGTGAAGCACTTCTTCTCTTGTTTTGCTGAGATATTTTTTAGGAAAATATGGTGTCAGTTTGCACATGTCAAAAAAATGTAGTAATTTTGCAGGCTCAAATGGTTTTTTATAAAATATGTGGATAAATAATCTTATATTTGGCACCGGTATAGCCCATTCGATATTTGTTCTTACACTGGCTATCGGCGTCGGTATCTATTTAGGAGAGAAGCTGAAGATTAAAGGCATTACGATTGGTGTTACATGGATTCTGTTTTGCGCTATAGCTTGTAGTCATTTCGGTATGCACCTGGACCCGTTGGTTGAGTCGTTTGCTAAGGATCTCGGCTTGATTCTCTTTGTCTATTCCATCGGTCTGCAAGTAGGTCCGGGCTTCTTCTCTTCTTTCGGAAAAGGAGGTATCCGTCTTAATCTATTAGCGATAGCGGTTGTCTTCCTCGGGTGCATGACGACATATATTATCCATCTGATTAGCGGAGTGGATATAGCAACTATGACGGGTGTGCTCTTTGGTGCCGTAACGAATACGCCGGGATTGGGTGCCGCGCAGCAGGCCTATCAAGATGTGGTTGGTACTTCTAATCCTGACATAGCTAATGGTTATGCCATGGCTTATCCGCTTGGTGTAGTCGGAGTCATTGTTTCGCTTTTGCTCATTCGCGCGTTCTTCCGTATCAAGACGGAAAAGGAGGAGGAACGTGTGGCAAGTGAAAAGGGCGTACAGAAGCAAATAGTATATGTAGATCTACTATTGACCAACCCGCAGGTGGACGGTATCCGAGTGCGTGATTTGTCGTTGCTGACGCATGTCAAAATGATAGTAAGTCGAATGGTTCATCCGGATGGAACGAGTGAGATGCCGGACGGCAATACGATACTTCATCTTGGCGACAAAGTGCGCATCGTTGGTGACCAACAAATTAAACCCACAATCATGTTGTTGGGGGAGCCGGCGGAGATTATTACAGACGAAAAGGACAAAAAAGTTACTCTCGTCAATCGCCATATAGTAGTGACCAAACCTAAGTTGAACGGGCGTCGTATAGGCGATTTGAATATTCGTGCGGCGTACCATATCACAATCACGCGTATCCGTCGTGCTGGTATTGAACTGCTGGCAACTCCGGATCTCATCTTACAATTGGGAGACCGCCTGACGGTAGTGGGAGAAGCGGAGTCGGTAGAAAAAGTGGCTCAAGTGTTTGGTAATTCAACCAAGCGACTCGATGCACCTAATCTGGCTTCAATCTTCTTGGGTATATTGTTGGGTGTAGCGCTCGGCACATTGCCTGTCGCCTTGCCCGGTCTAAGCCAACCCTTCAAATTGGGTATAGCTGGCGGTTCGCTCATAGTGGCTATTCTGATTGGGGCGTTCGGACCGAAGTATCATGTTGTGACTTATACTACCAGTTCGGCCAATCTGATGATTCGTGAGATAGGTATATCACTCTTCTTGGCGGCTGTCGGTTTTGGAGCCGGCAAGTCTTTTGTACCAACTCTGCTGGGCGGAGGATATGTGTGGATTGGTTATGGCGTTATAATCACCATCCTGCCGCTACTGATTATCGGCATTGTTGCGCGCAAGTGGCTGAAGTTGGATTATTTCACGCTGATGGGGCTCTTAGCCGGTAGTTCGACCAATCCGCCGGCCTTGGCTTATGCCACTACGCAATCAACTATAAATGATCGTGCCGCTGTAGCATACTCAACGGTCTATCCGCTGACGATGTTCCTGCGTGTGCTAACCGGACAACTGATGATACTCTTATTCCTCTAAACGATGATAGATGCTCATGAACCCATATGTGCACTCTCTACTGCTTACGGTGTTGGAGCAATAGGTGTAGTCCGAGTGAGTGGAGAAGGGGCTATTACGCTTTGCGATAGTCTCTTTCATGGCCGTAAACCGCTCGTGGAAACAGCAGCCAATAGCGTGTGCTTCGGATCGATCAAACGCAACGGAGAGACGCTGGACGAAGTGCTTTGCTCGGTCTTTCGAGCACCCCATTCGTTCACGGGAGAAGACACGGTTGAGATAGCTTGTCACGGCAGTATATACATTCAGCAGACCCTGCTGCAATGGCTCGTGGACGCAGGATGCCGCATGGCTAAGGCGGGCGAGTTCACACAGCGTGCATTCCTCAACGGCAAAATGGACTTGGCGCAGGCTGAGGCCGTGGCAGACTTGATTGCTGCACAGAGCAAGGCAGAGAAAGATTTGGCTCTCAGCCAACTGCGAGGATCTGTTTCCGGTGAGTTGAATATCCTGCGTGAACGATTGCTTCACTTCACTTCGCTCATCGAGTTGGAACTGGATTTTGCGGATCACGAGGAGCTGGAGTTTGCCGATCGTGGCGAGTTGACTGCTTTGGCCGCAGAGATAGAGCAAAAATTACAAGCGCTTATCACCTCATTTCGTACCGGTAACGCTATTCGAAACGGCGTGTCGGTGGCAATCATCGGAGCGCCTAACGTGGGCAAATCGACATTGCTGAATGCCTTGCTGGGCGAGCAACGCGCCATTGTGAGCGATATACAAGGCACTACGCGCGATACCATAGAGGACACTTTGGTGTTAGACGGTATCTTATTCCGACTGATAGACACAGCCGGATTGCGCAATAGCGATGACCAATTGGAGAATATGGGCATGGAACGTAGCCGTCGCGCTGCTCAAGATGCACAAATAGTGGTTCGGGTGACGGACAATCGGGCAGAGAAACAAATAGATGAATGCCCGGATATGAAGGGCACATTGATTCAGGTGATTAACAAAATAGATCTTTGTTCGAATATGGACACGCAGGGGCAAATAGCCATTAGTGCCAAATTAGGGCAAATAGAACCGCTCAGACGCGAGTTAGTCCGTGTGGCGCGTGAGGGAATGCACACGCAAGCTGTCATGCTGAGCAATGCCCGTCATTACGAAGCTGTTTGCCGTGCGCACGAAGCCATAATCCGTGTCCAACAGGGAATGGCTGAACAATTGTCCGGCGAATTGCTGTCGCTTGATCTTCAGGATTGCCTGAACGCACTCGGTGAAGTGACAGGACAAATCACCAACCAAGAGGTATTAACGAATATTTTTAGCAAATTCTGTATAGGAAAATGATTTTATCCATGACAGGTTATGGCAAATCCGAAAGCCAACTGCGCGGTCGCACGCTTATTTGCGAAGTGCGCTCGCTCAATTCTAAATCTGCAGACATCAGTGTGCGCTTAGCCACTTTCCTTCGCTCGCACGAATTGGATCTGCGCACACAAGTGACACGCCGTGTAGAGCGTGGCAAGATAGACTTGGCTATTTATCTGCAAGAGACAAATAGTCAGGAGCAAGCATCTTATGCACCCATCAACTGGGCGGCCGCTCATGAATATGCGCGCCAGTACGAAGAGCAGTTTGGTGGTCAAGTTCCGGCCGAAGTGATGGCCGCAATCCTTCGTCTGCCGGATGTTGTCAAAATGCAAGAAGATGCCGGTGAACTGACCGACGAAGAGTGGCAAGGTGTACAAGCACAACTGGACAAAGCGTTGGACGCTTTCGTCGCTTTCCGCACACAGGAAGGAGCAGCCTTGCAGGCTATGTTCACAGAGAAACTCGATGCCATCGCTGACCTGTTGGCGCAAGTCGAACCTTTTGAGAAAGGACGCGTGGCCAAGATTCGCGAACGATTGGAACAAAACCTCGCGCAACTATCCGCAGAAACGCAGGCACAAATAGACAGCAATCGTCTGGAGCAAGAGATGATCTACTATCTTGAAAAACTGGATGTTACCGAGGAGAAAGTACGTCTGACCAATCATATCAAGTATTTCCGCGAGACGATGGCCGCCACGGGCGAAGGAGTGGGGAAGAAACTCGGATTCATTGCACAAGAGATGGGACGCGAGATAAATACGCTCGGTAGCAAATCTAACCAATCGGAGATGCAAATCATCGTTGTGAAGATGAAGGACATTTTGGAGCAAATCAAAGAACAAGTATTGAACGTATTATGATTTATATCTTCTGCGCGCCGTCCGGTAGCGGCAAATCTACTATGGTCAGACATCTGTTGACCAAGTACCCGAACTTGTTCGAGTTGTCCATCTCTTGCACTACGCGTGCTCCGCGTGGAGAAGAAGTGCATGGCAGAGAGTACTATTTTCTCACCATTGACGAGTTCCGGGATCGTATCAAGAAAGACGATTTTGTCGAATACGAACAAGTGTACGAAGGCTTGTATTACGGAACACTCAAAGAAGAGATAGAACGCATCGAGAAAGCCGGAAAACAGGTGCTTTTTGATGTGGACGTCAAAGGAGGAATCAATCTGAAGAATATCCTGGGCGACCGCGCTACCTCTATCTTCATTTGTCCGCCTTCGGTAGAAGAACTGCGACGCAGACTGGAAGGACGCGGAGATACGTCGCCGGAGATGATTGAGAAGCGTCTCGCTAAAGCAGAGACAGAGATGGCTGACATGAAGTATTTCGACCGCGTGGTGATGAATGATGATTTACACCATGCCTATGAGCAACTTGACGCTATCATCGAACAAACGAAATAAACTCTTTCCGAAAAACTCCAATAGGCAATAAACCAATCGGTAATGAGCAATCACCAGCACAAAATAGGTATCTATGGCGGTAGTTTCAATCCTGTGCATTTCGGGCACGTGGGACTGGCAAAATGGGTCATCGAAAATACTGACTTGGATGAATTGTGGATGCTCGTCAGCCCGAATAATCCGCTTAAGAACGCCGATTCGTTAGCGCCCGAACAAGAACGCTTGGCTGCTGTTCGTGAGGCTGTCAAAGGTATTCCTCATGTTGTGGCAAGCGATTTTGAGTTCTCCCTGCCTCGTCCGTCCTATACGGCCAATACGCTCCGTGCGCTGCAGCAGGCTTATCCGGATTACGAATTTACGCTCGTTATAGGGGAAGACAATTTGACTATCTTCCATCAGTGGCGCGAGTACGAATATATACTGGATCATTTCCGTATTTTTGTTTACCCGCGTCACTCTGCAGAAAAAAAAGAATCATCTATCAATCTTAATACTAAGAATATTATATTCTTAGAGTCAGCGCCCACTTTCGATATTTCATCTACAGAACTGCGCGCAAAACAAGTTTGGCACGGTACTTGCAAGTAGTTTAGTGAAACTGCAAAACAATAGTTGCAGCAGAACACTACTAACTACTTAAATTTGTACGGTTATGAAAAAGATGATGACAATGCTATTATTAGCAGCCGCAATGATGAGTTTCTCTGTAAGTGCAAGTGCCAGACCTCGCGTTATTCAAGGAAAACATGCTACTGTTGTTATATTGAACAAAGATACTCACCGCAAGCCTCTTCTTTGCCAACATTGTGCAACTATGCATTTCCGCGACGCACGCTTCAGGAGAGATGTTCGTTTCGCTCGATATGACAGACGCGATGTACGTTGCTGCAAGAGGTGCGATCGAATAAGGTGTGAACGATGTGGCAAGAAACTGGATCGACGTGATTTCAGACGATAATAGTAGAAAGTGATTTTTAAGATTTTTAGGTTTAAAGGGAAGAAAGACGCTCACTCGAGTGTCTTTCTTTTGCCTTCTATCTGCTTATTTTCTACTTCGAACTATAGTGGCCTTTCTACTTATCTACTCTCTACTTATATCTTTCTATTATCTACTTTTGTCTTTCTACTCTCTTCCTTCCACATTCCTCATTCCTCTTTTTTCTTCGAACGCTGTGTTCGAAAACTCAGCGTTAGTTGTTCGTTATAGGTTCGTTGTATATTCGTTGGTCATTTTCGAACCAATTACGAAATCAAATAGAACGCTAATGCCACCTATTTGCTACCTCTAAACTATCCAATATGCCACCAATATGTAAATATTCGACTAATAGTTGTCATCCGAAGCAGAATCTAATAAAAGAAACGAGGCTGCCGGTTAGCAGCCTCGTTTGCGTTAGTTGTAGTGATTACTTGCTGAAGTTGTATTTCTTGTAGCCTGTAATTCTCTTTTTAAGGTCTGCAATTTTTCTTGCAGATGTTTGGTCAGAAGCTGGTTTCTTTGCAGCGGCTCGTTGCGGAGCGAAGGACTCCTCTTCTGCTGCTTCGATTGCGCTCATAGTAAGATTGTACTCAATGCCATTCTCTGCAACAAACTTACCGGTTAGGGTCAGCACTCCGGAAGCTTCATTGTACGATCCTTGAAGATTAGCTTTCATAATCGAGAATTTCTCATAATCTTCGTCTCCCGCACCAAAGACGTAAACTAAGAAGGAATAATCTCCATCGAGATTCTCCATGGTTATTGCATCATTAAGAGATTCTACCGGATCCGGGCAGATAGACAAGAAGTAACTGCCGTCTGCGTTATATCCGGTAATCTGGTACCAACCTTCATCTTCTACTGCATTAACAAACTCGCCACCTTCAATAACGAGATTTTCTTGCCCCTTGATAATAACATCCGGAGTCTTGAATGATTTTTGTGAGGATACTTCGAAATCGCACTTGCCTTCTCCGTCC
>JAILDU010000104.1 GCA_024689005.1 Paludibacteraceae bacterium | reverse complement strand
ATTTCGTATGATATATTTATTTCTCCTTTTGAATAGTCGTAATATTTACTCAGTCTTCCCAACGAATCATATTCATATGTATATCGAAGTTCTAATGAATCTGATTTATATGGAGACTGAAAATACTTTATTTTGAGTCTTTGCTCATTGTACACCGTAGAATCTGCAGTTATTTGTTTTCTATCACGATAACGCTTTGTAAAAATTGTATTTCCTAAGGAATCCAATTGTCCACGTGCGAAAGAGCCCTTGACTATGCCTTGGTTATTGTACTCATATTCCATATAGACATTGTTCAGCAAATATTGACGAACATATCCTCTCACATCGTCTCCATGATAATTTGCCTCATCTACAAGACGTCCGATGGAATCATACCAATACACAATTTTTGCCATAGCACCAACTTGCTCATTCCCATACATAATTCCCCCTCCCATATCGCCATCACCTACACGAATATATATAGTCATTTTTTTCACGGGACCATTTACTTCATTATTCATTCCTACCGCAAAAATGAATCCTGTATAAAGAAGAATGATTGATAATAATATTACTTTTTTCATTGCTGCTGTTATTCGTTGTTGTTTGCCTGTTGTCGGAGGCGGTTGTAGATAAGAGCATAGACGAAGCGATCGAACTGTGCGTACACTTTCTGTCTGCCTGTTTTCTTCAGTACGGGCGCTTCGGGATCGGGTTTACCTTTACGGAGTTGCAGTTCAAACCGTTCTCGCAGTTCAGTGAGTTCGGTAGAATCGGAACTGAGCAGTTGGATAGTGAGTTGTTGTGCACGCGCCATGAGCTCCATATTCTGTTTCTCTTCACCACGTGGTGGCTTCTTCTTAAAGTCGCGTTTATCCACCAATGTGTAGGCATGTTTGCCTTCGAGCACGATACGTCCGCGTGAGTCGTAACGTCGCGTTTTGCGGTAGATGATTTCGTCTTTTTTATTCAGTTTGCCACTCAGTTTTTCAAAGAGTGATGCTAAGTCAAATTTTGCCATTGTACAGGTGGTCGTTACTTATAATAAGGGTCGCTTGAGAGTCGCTATATAACCTAGGTATAACCTAGGTATCACCTGGGTATAACCTAGGTCTTTCTCGTAATTTACCGCTAACACACAGCAGATACTCTCGAAGTCCGTCCGTTATCCCTTGATGATACCGCGTGGTGAGGATTTGACGAAATTAAGGATCATATCGCGTTCAGGCGAAGCGGGGACAGTAGCCTCAACTTGGATGAGAGCCTGGGATGTGTTCATCCCGCTATTGTAGATTAGGCGATAGACCTCTTGGATAGTGTGTATCTGCTCGGGTGTAAAACCGCGGCGGTTGAGTCCGACAGAGTTGATGCCGCAAAAAGCAATAGGTTCGCGTGCAGCGATAGCAAAGGGCGGGATATCTTTGTTAACCTTAGAGCCTCCCTGAACCATAACATGTCCGCCGATATGGGTGAACTGGTGAACAAGCGAACCGCCGCCGATGATAGCGAAATCGTCCACTTCCACTTCGCCCGCCAACTGAGTGGCGTTGGACATGATGATATTATTGTGCAGGATGCAGTCGTGTGCGACGTGGCAATAAGCCATGATGAGGTTGTTGTTGCCGATAACGGTCTTGCCCTTGCTGGCCGTACCGCGGTGGACTGTAACAAACTCACGTAGCATGCAATTGTCGCCGATGATGGTCCATGTCACTTCTCCACGGAACTTGAGGTCCTGCGGGATGGCACCGATGACGGCAGACGGGAAGACGTGGCAGTTGTTGCCGAGTTGTGTGAACTCACAAATGGTTGCGTTGGAATCGATAATACAGTTATCTCCGATAATAACATTCTTATTGATGACAGCAAACGGTCCAATTTTTACATCTTTGCCTATCTTGGCTTCAGGATGAATATATGCTAACTCTGAAATCATGATAATATTTTTAATTGGGGATTTATTCAGACAATATTTGGTTGCGGAGTCGGCGGGCACACTGAGTATTGAATGTATGTCCTGGTTTGACGGCTACGATGCGTCCCTGCAGACGGAGGCCGAGGAGTGACAAATCTCCGATTACATCGAGCAATTTATGCCTTGCCGGTTCATTTTGATAGTTGAGAGGCGAGAGGTATCCGAGTTTGGTTGCGTCCAAACGTGGTTGACCCATTTTGTCGCAGAAATAGTTCATTCCTTCTTGTGACATTTCTGTTTCGTAGATGACGAGGGCGTTTTTGAGATCGCCTCCTTTGATAAGTCCGACGCGCAACAGTGGTTCAATCTCACGAACGAAGCAAAACGTGCGTGCGGACGATATCTCGTAGGGGTAGTCAGCCAGGTCTTTCAATGCAGCATGTTGTTCACGCAAAAGACGCGATTCGAAGGCTATGGTAACATCTACCTCATAGTGATCGAACGGCTCGATACGTATGAAATTGCCGTGCTCAGACATGTACTCGATAGGTTCTTTGACTACATAAACTTTCTGTTCTGCATCTTGTTCCTCCAGTCCTACACGCTCTATTTCTTTTACAAAAAGGCGTGCGCTGCCATCCAAGATCGGAATCTCGGGAGCATTGACTTCGACAATGCAATTGTCAACTCCCATAGCGTAGAGTGCACTCAGGGCATGTTCCACTGTAGAAACTTTCCATTTTCCATACTCGAGAACGGTGCCTCGCTCTGTGGCCGACACATAGTCAGCGAGAGCCTGATGGCATGGTTGGTCCGGCAGATCGACACGGCGCAGGCAAACACCTGTATTAACCGGCGCAGGAAGGAACGTAGCCGTTACGTCCAATCCAGTGTGTAACCCCACCGAACGGAGGGTAAAGGATTCTTTTAGGGTGTGTTGGTTCATTCTATTACTTGTTGTTTTTTTTGATCTCATGAATATCACGGAGAATCTCCGGCAGTTGTTTGAACCCAACAGTTGCGCGTCTCCAAGTAGATGCATCTATGGCTGGTGTTCCCATATACATGCCGGGTTTGCGAACGCTATTGGCAACACCCGTTTGGGCACCAAACACACAATTGTCGGTAATCTCGATATGTCCGGCAACACCGACTTGTCCTGTTAAGATACAATGCTTGCCAATCTTGGAACTGCCTGCTACGCCTGATTGCGCGCACATAAAAGTAGAATCTCCAACTTCTACGTTATGCGCTATCTGAACAAGGTTGTCTATCTTGGCATTTTTGTGTACGATAGTGCTCCCCATCATAGCGCGGTCGATAGTGCTGTTTGCTCCGATTTCAACGTCATCTTCGATGATGACATTGCCTATCTGCGGGATTTTTTGATTGATGCCTTGTGCGTCCGGCTCGAAGCCAAAACCATCGCTACCAACAATGACTCCGCTGTGCAGGATGCATTGTTGGCCAACTCGGCAGTTGTAATATATCTTAACTCCCGAATAGAGAATAGTGCCGTCTCCAATGACGCAGTTGTCACCGATATATGTATGGGGATATATTTGCACGCCTTTACCCAACCGTACATTCTTGCCTATGTAAGCAAAAGCTCCTATGTACGCGTCATCAGGAATAGTCACACCGTCGCTGATGTAGGATGGTTGCTCAATGCCGTTGCGTGCCGGATTCATTGTCTTAGCGACAAGTTGCAGGAGTTGTGCCATGGCACCTCGCGCGTTTTCAACAAGGATAATAGCCATCTGAGTATTGTTGGCGGCCAATTGTTCTTCAACAACAAGCGACTTTGTAATCAATACTACACCGGCTTTGGTGGTTGCCAGTTGCGGCAAATACTTCTCGTCGGTGATGAATGATAGATGCTTGGATTGTGCGTTTTCTATCGGAGCTACGTCTGAAACTTTTGCCCCGGCATTGCCAATCAGTTTCCCACCAAGGAGCATGGCTATTTGTTGTGCTGAAAATTCCATATTTAATGTAAATAATATGTTGTTAATTATCGAGTGGTTTATTGTTCGCGAAATCTAAAAAGATACATTTTTTTCGGTTTCCGAGTTAGCGCCTCAAGATCGAGGATCTCGCTGGCATCTGCTATGTCTCTGACAGTTCCGTCACTATATAAAATGTCGATGGAATCGGCTTTTTCGGAGTATGTATTGCTTGTAGAAACGTGTTCAGACCAGCAATATTGAGCTTCCGTCTCACTCACGTTAAGCACTTGCGCATAGTGCTTGTTCAGCATTTGCTTGTCGTTGTCAGTCAATGGTTTGTCGAGCAGTTCGCCTCGGAAGAGTTTTCTATTGATAAAACTGCAACTGAGAACGCTGAGAATGTGGTCGTCAGAAGATATCCAAGCTTTGATAGCAGAGAGCACATCGTTGTCATCCAACAATGCGTATTGGTCCAAAGCTTCACTCTGCGGAGCAAACATATTGACAGAAACCGGCTGATACAGGAAGTATCGCAATGCGGGCGAAGCAAATAAGTCATGCCCGCTGCGTGCCAACTCTTTTGCACGACTGAGAATCTTAATCAACTGCTGTTCTGCCGCTACTGAAGTTTTATGCAAATAAACCTGCCAATACATCAAACGGCGTGCTACCAGGAATTTTTCTACAGAATAGATACCCTTGACTTGCACAACCAGACGGTCGTCTCGTACATCAAGCATTTTTAGTAATCGTTCGCTCGCGACGCGACCTTCTTGTACGCCAGTGAAGAATGAGTCTCTGCAGAGATAATCCATTCGATCTACGTCCAACTGGCTGGAGATGAGTTGATGGAGAAAGTGCTTCGGATATTCATTTCGGAAGATTGCTATAGCAGTATCGAGTTGTCCATGCAGGTCCATGTTAATACGCTGCATCATGAGCAACGATATGTCTTCGTGAGAGACTCCATCCACCAAGGTGTGCTCCAACACGTGGGAGAAAGGTCCGTGTCCTATATCGTGCAGAAGAATAGCGATCATAGCCGAAGTGGCTTCGTTATCGGTTATTTCCACATCTTTTTGTCGAAGCGCATTGATAGCCTCTTGCATAAGATGCATGGCCCCGATGGAATGCGAAAACCGGCTATGCTGTGCGCCCGGGTAAACCAAGAAAGAGAGTCCCAATTGGCGGATACGATTCAGGCGCTGCACATAGGGATGTTGCAGCACGTCGAAAATCAGTTCGTTTGGAACTGAGAGAAAACCGAAAACCGGGTCGTTGATTATTTTGCGTTTGTTCATATCTTTGTTGTACTTATAGTCGGCATGTAACGTGGAAACACGACTGCTTGGCTTCGTATTTGACGTATATATGCCCGGCTCGTTGCTCGTTTAGCAACACTTGTCCAAGAACAAGTTTGAGGTTGTCCACTATCATGTAGTCGCGTGTCTGTGTAACCTTGTCGTATCGTGCGTACGCGATATCGAAGGTTGTTCCGTAGCAATGACATGATTGCGTAACAGAGTTACAATTGCAGCGTTGCAGAACTCTTATGTCCTCTTCTGTGCGCAGTATACTGGTCACAAAGAAGCGATAGTGTGGCAGATTATTGCGCCGTAGTATGTCAGCAAATCCCGCTCCGATGGAGTCCAATTCACGTTTTGCGGCTGGTGTCAAATATGGAACCGAATGGGACAAACTATCCACAATATAATTGTTATTTGTCTGTATCAGTCGTAATTGTTTGTGCATAGAGGCAGCATCTTCTCTGTCGTGTGGCGGACGTTTCAGTCCACGTAGTTGTGCTATCTCAACCTGTTTGCTCTGCTGATCATTGAATTTCTGCTTGTAACTGAATGTTCGTCCGGGATATGCAACTAAATTGTCTTCGACAATCGGGCTGTCCGAATGTTTGCCGGTGCATCCTGTCAACAGCAGTGCGCACAATAATATCTTACAGACTCCACTCAAATCCATCTTTGGTATCCTTAATCTGGAATCCAAATTCTGTTAGACTATTGCGTATCTTATCGCTGGTTGCCCAATCTTTGTTCTGCTTGGCTTCCAAACGAATGCCAAGCAGGAGGTCAATTGCGCTATGGAATGCCTTCATCTTCTCATCACCTGATCCTTGTTCTTCCAAACGAAGTCCGAGAATATCTACGGCATATGTTTTCCACACATCGCGCAGTTCGTTCAGATCAGTCTCGCTGATAGAGCCCTTGCCGTCCCATATTGTATTGATGGCTTTGGCTGAATCAAACAGCGCTGCAATCACGAACGGTGAGTTCAGATCATCGTCCATTGCTTCTTGGCAACGAGTGCGTATATTGCTGATTTCAACGGTCGTTTCTTTGCCGGCTTGAATCTTGAGCAAACGAGCATATGCTTCCTGCATTCTTTGCAATCCCTTCTCTGCTGCTTCTAAGGCCTCCGAAGAAAAGTCAACGGTAGAACGATAGTGCGCTTGTAGAATGAAGAAACGAATCACCATTGGGCCAAAAGGCTTGCTCAACAGTTCGTGCTTGCCGGAGAAGAACTGCTCAAGGGTAATGAAGTTGTTGTAACTCTTGCCCATCTTTTTGCCGGCAATGGTAATCATGTTGTTGTGCATCCAATAGTGTACACTCTCTTTGCCCAATGCAGCGCAGCTTTGTGCTATTTCTGCTTCGTGGTGAGGGAATATCAGATCCAAACCGCCGCCATGTATATCGAATTGCTCTCCGAGATACTTCGTTCCCATTGTAGAGCATTCCATGTGCCATCCGGGAAAACCTTCTGACCATGGGGAAGGCCAATGCATAATGTGCTCCGGAGACGCCTTTTTCCAAAGTGCGAAGTCGTAGCTATGCTTTTTCTCTGCCTGGCCATCCAGTTCGCGAGTCTCAGTAACAATGTCGTTCAGATTGCGTCCTGACAATTTGCCATAAGGGTAATCCTTGGCATATTTCTCCACGTCCATATACACGGAGCCGTTACTTACATAAGCATACCCGTTATCGAGAATCTTCTGTACGAACGCAATCTGCTCAATGATGTGTCCGCTCGCGTGTGGTTCTATGGAAGGCGGTAGCACGTTCAGTGCAGCCATGTCACGATGGTAGCGGTTTGTATAGTATTGAACTACCTCCATCGGTTCCAATTGTTCCAGACGAGCCTTTTTAGCTATCTTGTCTTCTCCCTCATCTGCGTCATGCTCCAAGTGGCCCACGTCTGTGATATTACGTACGTAACGCACTTTGTATCCCAGATACTGCAAATAGCGGTAGAGGAGGTCGAAAGTGATGGCAGGACGAGCATGTCCCAAATGGGCGTCTCCGTACACGGTAGGGCCGCAGACATACATGCCCACGTGCCCCTCGTGTATTGGTTTGAATACTTCTTTAAATCGCGTTAATGAATTATATATTTCTAACATTCAAGTTGATAATTTGATTACAAAAGTGTTGCCGGATCCTGATTATTGCGTTCGATGTCTCTAAAGTACTTGTATGTACCAACTTTGAGTTCCTCACAAGCAGCTTCGTCGCATACTATGATTCCATGTTGATGCATTTGCAGCGCGCTGACAGTCCACATGTGGCTGATAGGTTCTTCTATTGCGTGTTGCAGGGCACGCGCCTTATTATGACCATTCACCATAATCAAAACTTCTTTAGCATCCAATATAGTGCCCACGCCAACTGTAAGTGCTGTTTTGGGTACCAGATTGACATCGTTGTTAAAGAAACGACTGTTGGCAATGATGGTGTCAGTGGTCAATTCTTTCTTGCGAGTGCGGCTCGCGAGTGATGACCCCGGTTCATTAAATGCAATGTGGCCATCCGGACCGATACCTCCCAAGAAGAGATGTATGCCACCATAGTTGCGTATTTTTTCTTCATAGCGAGCGCATTCTGCTTCCAGATCTGCCGCATTGCCGTTCAGGATGTTGACATTCTCTTTTCTAATGTCTATGTGGTTGAAAAAGTTCTTCCACATAAAACTATGATAACTCTCCGGGTGGTCCTCAGCTAAGCCGACATATTCATCCATGTTGAAGGTGACAACATTGCGGAAAGACACTTTGCCCTCCTTGCACAATTGGATGAGTGCTTTATACATTCCGAGTGGCGAACTTCCTGTCGGCAGACCCAGCACGAATGGGGTGCTCTCTTTCGGCCCGAACTCGTTAATACGTTTTGCTACATAGTTGGCAACCCACTGGCTGAGCAGGTCGTACGATGGTTCAATAATAACTCTCATAAGTCTTTATTTGTTTAAGTGTTTGTTAATATTAGAAATAAGAAATCTATTCTATTCTCCAATTAATATTTCCTCCAATTCCGGCTCTGTCGGGTTGCGTGCCACGATGATGCCTTCTTTATCAATAAGAATGGTGGTCGGAATGAACATGACAGCATATCTGTCTGCACAAACATAGTTGCCTTCGCGCCCATCGCGTATTTGCGGCCATGGCAATTGTTCTTCTGCGAGCGCTGTGCGCCATGCGTTCTCGTCCTTATCCAAACTGCATCCCAGAATCTGTAAATGTCCTTTGGGTTGCGACATGTAAATCTCTTTCAAAACGGGCAATAATTGGCGGCACGGTTGGCACCAAGATGCCCAAAAGTCGACTAACACATAGTCGGTTTGACCCACCAGCTCGCTTAATGCCAGTTCGTCTCCTTCGGGTGTGAGTGACATAATTTCTGTATAGGGATTTCCCTCAGAAGTCGCCATTTCAACGAGAAATTTCTTCTGTAGTTCGGCAATGTCCTCTTTCTCTTTCATCTCGGCAGGCATTTTCTCAAACAGCGTATTTCTTTGTGCCAGCGAGAGAGTATGGTAGATTTCTACAAACAAACTATCCGTGTATGGTTCTCCCATATTGGCGTCCAATAGCAAAAAGGTAGAATCAATCAAACTCTGGAATACTTTGTCCATTTCGTCTTGTGTCTGAGCCGAGTCGTACGCGACTGTGGCATTTGCGTAGAGTCGTTCGTACTCTGCTTTTACGTTCACCTTTTCCTTGTGGCACGCTGTCAAGGCAAAAGCTGCGCACAAGATAATTAAAAGTTGTTTTTTCATAGGTGTGTTATTTATATGTTTAACTTCTTAGCAATACTACTGCACTTCGTGCGGGTATGTACATTTTTAACCATCCTTTTCCATCCTGAGCGTAGAGGTCATCGTGTATGGTAAAATGTTCGATGGAATCGTCAGAAAGTCCAAATCCGGCGAACTCTTTCGCATCTGTATTCAGTACTACTTTGTATTTGCCCTCGGGAACTAATATTCCGTAATCTGCAAATGATTTCTGTCCGTTCCAATTGAAGATGAACAAAAGGTCTCCGCGAGAGTACGCCACCAATTGGTCTCCTTCGTTGTCCCACCATTTCATCACCCAAGGCAAATGACTGCCGCATTCATCTTCCACAATAGGCAAATGTTTGCGCAACAGATGGATCATCTCTTGATCGAACCTATTCAGGTCTGAGAAGAAATAATTGGGGTTGTCCACCAGGCTCCATTGGCGGCGAGCGTATTTATAACTCCATCCGTTTCCCTCGCGCGGAAAATCTATCCATTCGGGGTGTCCGAACTCGTTGCCCATGAAGTTGAGATATCCTCCATTAATCGTACTTGCGGTAATCAACCTGATCATCTTATGCAGAGCAATGCCGCGGTCCACCATATAGTTAGCATGTCCGTGCTCAAAGTGCCAATACATGTCTGCGTCCACCAATCGGAAGATGATAGTCTTGTCGCCCACCAACGCTTGATCATGACTTTCCGCATAGCTGATTGTCTTCTCATCTTCTCGGCGGTTGGTCATCTCATAGAGTATATGTCCGGCTTTCCAGTCCTCATCCTTTACCTCCTTTATATACTTGATCCAGAAATCCGGAATACCCATTGCCAGACGATAGTCAAAACCGACACCTCCATCAGCCTGCGAACAAGCTAATCCGGGCATGCCGGACATCTCTTCCGCTATAGTAATGGCGTACGGCTTTACCTGATGAATCACTTTGTTAGCCAGTGTTAGGTACATTATTGCATCGCCATCCTCATTGCCGCTGAAGTAGCTGCCATACCCATTAAAGTCTTCGCCAAGACCATGGCTGCGGTATATCATGCTGGTAACGCCGTCAAAGCGATAACCATCGAAGTCATATTCGTCCAACCAGAATTTGCAATTCGACAGCAGGAAATGCAGCACTTCATTTTTTCCATAATCGAAACACAGACTATCCCAAGCCGGATGCTCGCGCCGGCCGCCGGAGTGGAAATATTGGTATCCTGTTCCATCAAAATTGCCCAATCCTTCCAATTCGTTCTTCACAGCATGGCTATGAACCAAGTCCATTATGACATACATGCCGCGTCCGTGAGCATCATCTATCAGCGCTTTCAGCTCGTTTGGCGTTCCAAAACGACTGCTTGCTGCAAAAAAGTTAGACACATGGTATCCAAATGACCCATAATAAGGGTGCTCTTGAATTGCCATTATCTGTATGCAGTTATAGCCCAGCGCATCTATTCGTGGCAGAACATCACGGCGGAATTCTTCATAACTATTCACTTTCTCCTGTTCCGAACTCATGCCGATGTGACATTCGTAGATGAACAGCGCGCCATCTTTGGTATTCTTGCCTTTGCGCGACGGACTCTTTGCTTTCTGTGCAACGCGGTTAGATCTGTTCTTCCAAACGTACTCTTCCTCGTTCCATACTTGCGCAGAGAAAATCTTCGTTTGGTCATCTTGCACTACGCGGCGCACGTAACTGGGTATCCGCTCACCCCATCCGCCGTTCCATTCAACCAACAATCGGTAGTACTGGCCGTGTTGCAAAGCATTTTCCTGCAAGCATATTTCCCAGACGCCATTTTCTTTCGGTTGCAAGCGATATGCTTCGTCTTTCTGCCAGCCATTCATGTCGCCTTTGATATAAATGGCCGTCGCGTTCGGAGCCCATTCGCGTAGTGTCCATCCTTCGGCTGTTTTGTGCAGGCCGAAGTATAAATAGCCGGATGCCCAATCGGACAATGATTGCCCGCCGGTTAGCTCCTGCTCCTTGCGAATCGCGTAATCATAACGGCCTTGCAGCGCTTCTGTGTATGGTTGCAGATACGGGTCGCGCTTCACTATGCGCAAGTTTTTTTTGCTTTCAACTTTCTTTGCCATATGCGTAGTGTTTTTAGGTATTCGCTCTTGAGATATCTTCTCAACTCGATTGAATCATTGTCGAATCACTATCGAACCATTCTCGAAACAATCCTAGACAATACTCGAGGTTTTATCGGGGTTTTATCGGGGTTTACTATCCGTTTACTCTCGCCTTGACAATAATTTTTCGGTATTCTTTGCCCGGTGCTATTCCCGGTTGGTGAGCGTCGGATGGGAAGAATACGGCAAAATGTCCGGCAGGAATAGTGAATTTAGCGGTGGCTTTGTCCCCGTAGAATTCTACGTCCTTGCCTTCGTCATATTCCTGCGTTATGTCTTGACAATCCACTTGCGATTTCCATCCTATTGTTTCGTCCTCGTTCAGCGGAATCTGTATGTCAATATAGTCTTTGTGAGCCTCCATGCGGCATTTACTTTCTTCCTTTCCCTTGAAGTCCAGAATGTTTACTACCAGGTCTTTTCCGTCCAGATAGATTTTGCATGCCGGCATTTCTTCCAGATCATTGGAGGTGTAGAATTTCATGAATTGTTCCAGTCCCGGTACGCTTTCAAAATACCAGTCTGCGTTCTCTAATTTGTCGAGTATCATAATGATTTGTAATTTAGTCTTTTGTTAAAGTTTTGATTGAGCGTGCAAAATTACAACTTTTTTTCCACATATGCAAGCGTATACGCGAAAAAAGCGGCATAGCCGCTCTTTTTGTACGTATTTGGGGTACTTGCACCAAGTATTTTCAACGCAAGAAATACGCTTTTCGTAGTTCCTCAAATTGCTCGGGATGAGCCTGCAGTACTTTACTGATTCGCATTAACCATCCGGGTTGGTTGTCGCCATGTGATGTCGGAACGGCAATCTTCAACTTGGGTAAACCGTATTTTCCGGCAATATTATTCAGGCACATCTGCGAGGCATTCACTTTTCCTTCTACCGAGTATCCCGCAATATGCATAGAGGCCAATAGGGCGTGTTCGGCAACTTCCGGATTGATGTGCGGTTCGTTTTCCCATGTATCCAGAACATAGGGTCGCCCGCTCTTCAGCAAAGCCAGTTCGTCCACCACTCCGCCGCGCGCAGAATTGATGATAAGTGCGTTGGGTTTAGTCTTGCTTAGAAAGGCTGCATTGCAGAGATGGAACGTGCCTGGATTGAGTGGAGTGTGGAATGTGATGATGTCGCTTTTTTGTGCGATTTCATCGAGAGAAACGCCTATTCCTTTAGGCGGATCGTTGAGTAATACTCTCATGCCGGAGTGTTCTGCCATCTCGGCCACCAGCGATCCTACGTGACCAACTCCAACTACGCCCAGAGTGGGTGGATTGGAGATTGGTAGTTTGAGTCCGGCTATCGAGTGTATTACTTCTTCTACATAATCGCATACAGCAGGGGCATTGCATCCGGGGCATGCCATCCAGCGTATATTGTGCTCCTTGCAATAGTCGGTGTCGATATGGTCAAAGCCAATAGTGGCTGTACAAACCAATTGAATCTTGGTCCCTTCGAGCAAAGCAGCATTTACTTTCGTGCGAGTCCTAACGACCAGCACATCGGCTCCGCGGAGGGTAGAAGAGTTTATTTCGTCCGATTCCATCGGGCAAATCTTTACATCCGGCCATCCGCTATGTATGGCTTCTACCAGATACGGAATATTTCTGTCACAAACTATCTTCATCTCCCATTGAATTCGCTCCCCCTAAACGAAAAAACTCTCTAATACTTGATGTTGTCAATCAGTCGTACAGGGCCGCAATATACTGTAACGCATCCAATGGCATGATTGAATGTGTCGGTAGGCAGCAAGGAACTTTGATCTACAATCTCGTAGTATTCCACCTCCAGACCATCGATACTATTGATTGTATCTATGACGCGTTGTTGAACCGCCTGGACTGTTGCACCTGTTTCTTTGGCCCATTCCAACGAGGCAAATAGCGTTTTGGAAATACCGAGAGCTGTCTTTTTCTCTTCCTCAGAAAGGCGTTCGTTGCGGCTGGAAAGAGCTAAGCCTGAGTTCTCGCGCACTATAGGACAATCCACAATCTGTAGTTTGCCGAAAGTGCCTGCCATACTACTGCGCTCAACCATGTGATGAATGATAGCCAACTGCTGGAAATCTTTTTCTCCGAAGTAAGCGCGATCCGGTTGTACGAGGTAGAAGAGGCGGCTCACTACCTGTACAACGCCATTGAAATGTCCTGGGCGCATTTTGCCTTCCATAACTGCATCCAGTCCGTTGAAATCGAAAGAAAACGTAGTGTTCATCTCTTCTTCGGAATACATTTCTTCGGGAGTTGGAGCAAAGACGTATTGTGCGCCAATAGACTTGAGCAATTCTGCGTCGCGTTCTATGTTGCGCGGGTATTTGGCTAAGTCCTCTTTGTTGTTAAACTGGGTGGGATTGACGAATACAGAAACGAAGCACACGTCATTCTCTTTGACAGCACGCCTAACGAGGCTGGCATGTCCTTCGTGCAACGCACCCATAGTAGGTACCAAACCGATAGTTCGGTTGGCTTTTTTGCAGTTCTCAACGGCTTGCTGTAGAGCCTGCTTAGTAGTTAGTATTTGCATTTCAGTTTTGTTTGTTGTTAGTTTTTCTTTTTCCTTTGAAGCGGGAGAAATGTCCTCGTTTTTTACTTTTGTTTTTGCCTGAGCGTACGGCATATAATTCGTCAGCCGGTCCTTCCCCGAGTGCTTCCGGCAAAGGCAGACGTTCTGTCTCCTTGTTGAGGAATTGCTCTATATGGTTCCAATATTTGGCGTCTTCCGGAGAAACCAGAGTGATTGCTTCGCCGCTATTCTCCGCGCGTGCTGTACGACCGATACGATGGACATAATCTTCCGGGTCGTGCGGTACGTCATAGTTAATGACCATCGGTACGTCGTTGACATCGATGCCACGCGAGACGACATCAGTGGCTACCAGCACGTCAACCTTACCATTGCGAAAGTCCAACATCACTTGGTCTCGTTCGTTCTGCTCCAAATCGCTATGCATAGCTCGTGCGTCGATCTTGAGCATTCTTAGAGTGCGCGTCAAGTCTTTAACCTTCTGTTTTTTGCCTGCAAAAACGATCACTTTTTTTAGGTTTCGTCCTTGTAACGCAAGCTGAACAAAACCGGCTTTTTGTGTCTCGAGAACTCGCGCGCACATCTGGCGGATGGTCTCAGGAGGACGTGACACGGCTATTTGTACTTCTACCGGATCATGCATAATGGCTTTTGCCATTTGACGAATCTTAGGCGGCATAGTAGCCGAGAACATGATAGTTTGTCGGTCTTTGGGTAGTTTGTTGACGATGGCCATTATATCGTCGTAGAATCCCATGTCTAACATTCGGTCCGCTTCGTCCAAAATAAAGTATTTGACACCGGAGAAATCTACATCGTAGATATTCATTTGTGCGAGCAGTCTTCCCGGAGTGGCGATAACAATATCTGCACCCTTCTGCAATCCGGTAACTTGGTTGCCCCAAGCGCCGTTATCTTTGCCTCCGTAGATGGCAACGCTGGAGAAAGGGACATAGAAACCGAATCCCTCCATCTGCTGGTCTATCTGTTGTGCCAATTCGCGAGTCGGCGCCATAATGATGGCATTCAGTTTGTCCGGATCATGATCATCGTAAGCCAAGTTGGTAAGGAGAGGCAGGATGTATGCGGCAGTTTTGCCGGTGCCCGTCTGTGCGCACGAGATGACATCGTGTCGATCCAAGATGACAGGAATGGTCTCGGCTTGAACAGGCGTGCATTCGTCAAAATGCATATCCCACAGCGCGTCCAGCACTTCGTCCGATAAAGCTAATTCGTCAAAATACATTATTGTCTATAATTAGTGATATGGTACTTCGTTATAAAATTCGTGCAAAGGTACTACTATTTTTTTGAATAAGCAAATAAAAAAGTGACATCAGTAAATGTAAGTGCCACTTTTTGTGTAAGAAGCGTCATTGATGATTTTGCAAATACCATTAATAATGCTAAATAATTCCGATTGAAGCAATCTTAGTGCTTTCATTTTTGACCTCTAAAGGCACTTCCTTTCTCATAATTAATCAATTTAAGTGTCCAAAAAATGGGGGTCAGGACAACTCAATAGTGGCTTAAGAGTCGCTAAATAACCTAGGTATAACCTGGGTATAACCTAGGTATCACCTAGGTCGTTATCGTAATCGACAGTTAAGGATTGAACGAGTGAACACAGCCAACTCATGTAAGAGTTAACAGGAAGCACGAACACAATAAGTGGTGAGCGGAAATAATTAGTAGAGCAACAATGTATAATAATGAAGGAGGTCAGATGTGAAAAGAACGCAAAAAGGCCGCGTAAAAGCGGCCGAAGGAGTGAAAAATGAGGAAGTAGAAAGGTCTCTGAAAAGGTGGATATTGTGAGAACATGTAGAATTAGTGCGACGGGAAGGTTATCTGTGATGGAGTTTCTTCATCATCTCGTCGAAACTCAAGCTAAAAGTGAATGTTTCCTTGAGCCGATAGTAATTCTCCGGGTCCACACAATAATAGTACGCATAAGTCAGGAATTTTTGTCTATTGTCGTCAAAAGAGAACACCTTAGCCATGTGCGCCAGGTCGTCCACGCAGAATTGTCCCAATGTGACACAAAGGATAGCAGTTTCTAAACGGTCATCGTCAAACGACTGTTTCTCAAGGGCATGCATGGTCAAACGCATTTCTTCCGGAGTAGCGCAATCGTACCTGTTGCGTCCATGATGATGTCTCCCTTGTGCCATCGCTCCAACCGAAAAGAGCAATGAGAGTAAAAGAACCAAACAGTAGTTAAATTTAGTCATAACGATAGTAGTTAAATGTTTGTGAAAAGGTATGCAAACACCGTGCCAAAAAAAGAAGCGCACGAGGCGCTTCTCTTATTTTTCCCATCCGTTGAATATTTCCGGTCCAAGAACGATATCTTCTTTTTCGTCATGAAGCGGAGCCCACAATTGAGCGAAGAACGGGTTTTTCTTTGCGACACGATCCCAATGCCAAGGATTGGCCGGCTGCATGTTTATTGCATTGAAAACCTGCATGTTGTCCGGCTTTTGATTTTTGAACGCATCTTTGATCTCCTCGGCTTTGTAAGGGAAAGGAATATCAAAAGGAGACCAGTGCCCACCGAGCAATATGAGGCGTGGTGAGGCCATGAATTTGTGCCCATCAGCATCCTGCCACTCCAGTTTAGTTTCCCAATCACCCTTGGTCATGTTCTGGCTAAGGCACTTACCGCCACGGAAAGCCGCAACTTTCTGCATATCCTCGATGGTGAACTCCTCCTTCGGCTTGTTCTCGTCGTAACCATGGTCAAGCAGCGTATATTGCTCGCTATTATGGCTGACATCCATGTGTTCCCAATCCGGGATAGATTTGTATGCCTCTAAACTGCCGTAATAAGAGAGAATGCGCTCTTGTTTGTTGTTCTTGATCCACCATTGAGTGCCATGCTCCTTGCTGTTAGCCATGAACCACATGGCGGCTTTTACGCAGTGCGGGAAAAGTTTGGCGATGCGTGTTTTGGCAGCGAATTTCAATCCAAATGGGATCGAAGGAGCGGTAATCATCTTTGCGAAATATTCCTTAACCGGCAGGTTAGCACGGAAATGGAGATAATTCTCAAGTTTATCGCCATCGATGTACCACATACCATGGAAATTGCGCGTGGTGAACCAATTGGCATTGAAGATTTTCTCCGGTTTAGGACAGCCAACAGCGTCAAGGATGTAGCACTCAAATTCGTAGTTGGACCAACGATAATCTTTGCCGGAACCGATGTTGTAGTAGTTGTTCCAGAATTCCTGTGGAACTTCCGGGCGGCACACACGTTCTAGGAGTCGTCCGCTATCCTCAACAGTAGCCCATTCCAGAACGCCACGAATAGGTACGTGGAACATGATTGGGTCATAGTTTTTGAGAATAGTCGGATAGAGGATTCCCGATTGGCGGAGAGAAACCCATTGTTTGATTCCGGAGTCGGTAATGATACGTTCAGCCAGCGTTTTGGTGATGCCATAGTGGTCATAAGCCGAGACACTGATGGGATCGCCGGCACGTCCCCAATGGAGCGGTTCGCGACGATCACCCATTTGTGCAACTGAGCCGATATAAACAACTTTAGGTTGCTTGTCTGCCGGTTGAGCCAACACGGCGTTAGTGACATTGATAGCGGCATTTATATTAGTACGAAGTGTAGCTTGTGGACGATAGTCGGCCTGTGGAGAAACCATGCCTCCGACATGCAGAACAATATCAGAGCCGGTAACTCCCTGGAGCACATCCTCATATTTGGTTAGGTCTCCCCAAATGACGTGCAGAGCAGCATGCTTGGCGGAGAGAGGAGCCAGCAACTCTTTGTTTTTCTTGCTCGGACGCGCCAGAATACGCAACTCATAGTTCTCGGGACGACTTAGGATTTCTTGCATTCCAGCGTATCCCATGGTACCGGTTGCACCGGTGAGGAAAACGACAGTTTTCTTGGCCTCTTGGGCACGACTTACTTCATTTTTCATGTTGTAAAGTGTTTATGATGATTATTGTTTTTTGTGCATCCATTGTGTGGCTTTGGCGAGACGTTTTTTTGCATTCGCTTTGACGTTAGCCCGCCACAAGGCTTCTTCCTCAGCTTCGTTAGTCAGTTGGCGATAGGCAGCATTAGCATCTTGGTCGCTAATGGCAAGCAGTTGGTCTCCGATTTCCAAGGTGCTATCTCCGGTAGGAACGAAGAAGTCTTCGCCCCTGCGAACCATAATGATGAGTGTTCGCGAGGGTAGTTTGATTTCTCGTAAAGTAGTGCCAGTAGTGAGCATTTTTTCAGTAACTTCCATTTCGTGTGCCGTAGATTGTATCTCGTCCGGCAAATCCATATCAAAATGCGTTAAACGCTTGTTTTCATCGGGAGGAGTAGCTAAGTCAAGCTGTTTGGCTACCAACGACAGAGTAGTGCCTTGTGTCAATAGGGAAACGATAGTGCATAAGAAAACGACGTTGAAAATCATGTCTGCGTGTGGCACGCCTTGCGCCTTGCACATGATAGCAAAAACAATAGGCACGGCTCCCTTAAGTCCAACCCAACTGAGCATCAATCGGTCGCGTGTGAGGTATCGATGAAAAGGTAGAATACTGAACAAAACGGCAACGGGTCGAGAAAAGAAAATCATCACAAGGCTGATAATGAGGCATGGTAGCAACACTTGCAACTTGAATAGTTCGCTTGGATGAACCATTAGACCAAGCATGAGGAACATAGACAATTGGCTGAGCCATGTCAATCCATTGAAGAAAGCCTTTGTTTGACGTTTGCGTGTGAATTTGCTGTTTCCTATGATCAAGCCACCTACATAAACGGCTAAATAGGTGTTTCCTTCCAAGTAATAAGTGAATGAGAAAATGAAGATGCAGGCTGTGAGGACCATGATAGGGTAGAGCGACTCGTTGGCGAGTTGCACGCGACGCATGAGCGCAACCACTCCTTTTCCTAAGGCTAAGCCGAGTACAGTTCCCATAACCAATTGAATGGCAATGGTTTGGATGATCGGTAACGCGGCGACATGTTGTGATTGGGAGATGACGATGCCAATAAAGGTGGTAGTAAGAACATAAGCCATCGGGTCGTTGGCTCCGGACTCTAATTCTAATAATGGTCGCAGGCCGTGCTTGAGTCCAATGTGATTAGTCCGCATGATAGAGAAAACACTGGCTGAGTCGGTTGACGACAGAGTAGCGGCCATCAGCAAGGCCATGCCTATAGAAACAGTCAAAGTGGCATTGAGCCACCCGAAAATGTAATAAATAATGACACCGGTGATGACGCACGTGAGCAAGACGCCAACAGTTGCCAAGGTGATACCCGGCCATAAGACGGATTTGACGTCCCCTAGTTTGGTGTCTAAACCGCTTGAGAACAAGATAATACAAAGAGCGAGAGTACTAAGTGCTTGCGCAGTGCTTGTCTCTATTTGGATGCCATCGCCGCCGAATAAAGCTCCCACGCCATCCGAACCAAATAGCATTCCGACAGCAAGGAAGAGCAACAAGGCAGGAACTCCGAATCGGTAGCCTATCTTGTCAGCAATAATACTAACGAAGAATAGCAGCGATAATATCAACAATACAAACTCAATTTGCATCTTTCTTCTTGCCTAAAAGAAACTCATCAATAATATTGATGATATCTTGCTTGGGGTACAAACCTTTGAGAAGCATAGGCTTTCCTTCCACAGGAATATACAACACCTGTGGGATACTATTGATTCCAAAAACGTAAGCCAATTCGCGTTCTCGTTCGGTGTCGGCTTTGTAGAAGACCACTTGGTCGCAGTATTTTTGGCTCAATTCCTCCATTATCGGAGCGAGGCGTTTGCATGGTCCACACCATGTAGTATAGAAATCAATTACGCATGGTTTGGTTCCTTCGAATTTCCATTCCTTGTTATTTTTATAATCAAAAACACGCTGACGGAATTGTTCTGTAGTGATATACACAACATCCTCGGCCACCATCGGCAGCAGAAAACCGGTTAATAGAACCGCAATAATGAATAATCGACGCATAATTATATAATTTACGGCTGCAAAAGTACTACTTTTTTTGCACATATCCAAAAAAAAATGTAATTTTGCACCCGATTATGGATTTTTTAGATCAACTAAATAGTACCCAACGTGAAGCCGTGACCCATACTGAGGGGCCTTCGTTGATAGTGGCTGGTGCCGGTTCCGGGAAAACCAGAGTGCTCACTTATCGTATTGCATACCTGCTCCAACAGGGTGTGCCGGCCGGCAGTATATTGGCTCTAACTTTTACCAACAAGGCAGCCCGCGAAATGAAAGAACGAATCACAAAGTTAGTGCAGGCAAAGGACGCTCGCTATCTCTGGATGGGTACTTTTCATAGTGTGTGCGCTAAATTGTTGCGCAGCCATGCTGATTTGTTGGGGTTCACCAGCGATTTTTCTATATACGACACCACGGATATGAAGTCCTTGCTAAAGTCAATATGTAAGGAGCGCGGACTCGACGAAAAGATATACAAACCAGCTGCCGTTCTTGGCCGCATATCAATGGCTAAAAATAATCACATTAGTCCGGCGCAATATGTGAAAAACACGGAGTTGCTGCGTCAGGACCGCGAAGCTCGAATGTATGAGTTGCCGACTATTTATGAACAATATCAAGCGCGTCTGCTGGCAGCAAACGCGATGGACTTTGATGACTTGTTGCTTAATATGCTGCAGTTGTTGGATGCATTTCCCGAGGTGCGTGAGCAACTACAGCAACGTTTTCGCTATGTATTAGTGGACGAGTATCAAGATACCAATTATGTGCAATATCTCTTAGTGAGCAAATTGGCGGAACCGCAAAACAATATTTGTGTGGTGGGAGATGATGCTCAATCAATATATTCATTCCGCGGCGCAGATATACGTAATATACTCAATTTCCGTCAACGTTATGCCAATGCAGTGATTTTCAAGTTGGAACGCAACTACCGTTCTACTCAAAATATTGTCAATGCAGCTAACTCGTTGATACACAAGAATCTGAATCAGATAGAGAAAAACGTTTATTCCGAAAATGCTCAAGGTCAATTGCTGACACTCCAATCCTATATGGATGATCGCGCAGAGGCTAATGGCGTGGCAGAGAGTATCAAACGATTGAGAGGAGTAAACTATGACAACATAGCAGTTTTGTATCGAACTAATGCCCAATCACGTGCCTTTGAGGGAGAACTTCGCAAACGTAATATCCCATATCGCATTTATGGTGGAACATCGTTTTATCAGCGTAAAGAGATAAAAGATGCTTTAGGGTATTTCCGATTGGCTGTTAATCCTCGTGATAATGAGGCACTATTGCGTATAGTGGCGTTCCCGGGACGCGGTATAGGAGAGACCACGATGAAGAAGGTGACTACTAATGCTGTTGAACATCATCGTTGTTACTTGGATGTGATGCGCACACCGGAGGACTCCCAACTGGATGTTAATGCTGCTACGCAAAAGAAAATCCGTGCCTTTGCTCAACAAATAGACGAATTGGGAATGTTGAGCGATCAAATGGATGCGTTTACGTTCGCTGAGCATGTACTGCGTGTTACCGGTGTTCAAACAGCGCTGGCAATGGATCGAACCCAGGAAGGAATAGACCGTGCACAAAATGTTCAGGAACTGCTCTCTGCTATCCATGAATTTGTGTTGCAGCGTGAGAGCGAAGGTATTGACTACACTCCGATAACCGACTTCTTAAGTGAAGTGAGTCTGCAGACAGACCAAGATGAGAATCTTCAAGACACCACTGAACGAGTCACGCTTATGACAGTACATGCTGCAAAAGGGCTGGAATTTCCTATCGTCTATATCGTGGGCATGGAGGAGAATCTTTTCCCATCGCAGTTCTGCGTCAAACCGAGCGAGATAGAGGAAGAGAGACGTTTGTTGTATGTGGCTATTACGCGTGCCATGGAACAATGCCATTTGAGTCTTGCGCGCCAGCGTTTCCGCAATGGATCTGTCACTTTTGCATCACCTAGTCGTTTCCTTAATGATATTGATCGCAGATATATGGAGATTGTGCGTGAGACCCAGTCTTCTTATCAGTCCGCTCCTTCATTCCAACGCAGTCTTAGTAGTTTGATGAACAATCGGGTTCCTGCTTTTCAAGATATTTCAAGTGTTGCGAAAACTTCAATATCTCGTGTTCCTACAAATACAACAACGCCTGTCTCCGGCAGTTCTGCGCCAATAGACGCAACTACTTGGAAAACAGGCGATCGTGTTAGTCATCGCGTCTTTGGATGCGGTGTCGTTCAACGAGTCTATCATGACTCGGTAACGGAGAACGACAAAATCGAAATATCATTCGATGTAGTCGGCACCAAAACGCTATTGCTCTCGCACGCTAAGTTAGAACCAATAACTTAAGCCTTGTCAATGGCTTCTGCTATTGAGTTGGCGATGATGGCCATTTCTTCTGCTGGCAACGACAATTTGGGGTTGCAGAAAAGCATGTCTTTCTCCGAATTCATCGGAACAAGATGCACATGTACATGGTTCACTTCCATGCCTAGTACGGCTACTCCCACACGTTTGCAACCGGTTGCTGCTTTGATTCCTTTTGCCACTTTCTTGGCAAACACCATCAGGCTCTCCAGTTGCTCGTCGTCCAATGCAAAAATGTAATCTGCTTCCGGCTCTGCCAATTTCGGAACGACCAGCGTGTGACCCTTTACCAGAGGATTGATATCCAAAAAGGCATAGTTCTTCTCGTCCTCTGCCACTTTGTAACTCGGGATCTCTCCCTTAATTATGCGAGTAAAAAGTGTCATTGTTGTTCCTTTTATGATTAGAGACTGATCTCAAGAATCTCAAACTCCATTGTTCCTGCAGGCACTTGCACTTGTGCAATCTCACCCACTTTCTTGCCTAACAAACCTTTTGCTATCGGTGTTGTTACTGCTATCTTGCCCTCTGCAGAGTTCGCTTCGCCTTCTGTTACCAGTTGGTATGTCTTCTCAGCTCCTGTCTTCACTACGCGAATGCGTACTTTAGTTAGAATCTGAACCTCATCGGTATTGACATCATTGGTGTCCAATACGCGTGCTTCCATCAGTTTGGCCTTGATATGAGCAATCTTACTTTCCAGAACGCCTTGTTCCTCTTTTGCGGCATCATATTCCGCATTCTCGCTCAAATCACCCTTGTCGCGCGCCTCCGCTATTGCGGCAATCACACGCGGGCGCTCAACAGTCTCCAACTGTTGGAGCTCCTCTTTCAATTTTTGCAGACCTTCCTCGGTCATGTACGTTACTGCCATATTAGATATAATGTTTTAGTATTTACGATTCAATATTTCGCTCGCAATTATCGCCTTGCGAACTTCTTCTATATCTGTCATGTCCGGAATGTTAGTTTCCGCTGAAGATACTTGTTCTGTGTTTATTTTTTTTTCCATAAAAAAGGCCTCTATTTCAAGGGGCTTTCGTTTTTAATTTAAAAAACAATAGGAAACTTCACAGCCTCCTATTGCCATTAAACCTAAACCTTAACTATGAAAATTTATTTGTTTTCGCTGCAAAAGTACTGCTTTTATTTGATATGTGCAAATATTTGGGCAAAAAAATGCACTTTTTCTTCATTTTTAAGCGATTTCGCCTCTTAATGTAGCTGCTGACGCCTCCAAAACGCGCACTTTGACTATATCTCCGATCTTTTGATCCGTTCGGGGAAACACTACAGTTTTGTATCTATCTGTGCGTCCGTACATGTCATCGTGGCTCCGTTTGGAGAATCCTTCGACCAATACTTCTACTATATTACCTACCTCCCGTTGGTTCGATTCTAATGATAATTGTGTCTGCAGAGCGATAATCTCATTCAGTCGTCTCACCTTTTCTTCTTCCGGTATGTTGTCCGGTAAGTGTTTCTGTGCGTACGTGCCCGGACGCTCCGAATACTTGAACATGAATGCAGAGTCAAAACCCACTTCGCGCATCAGACTTAACGTCTCAGCATGATCTTCCAATGTCTCATCGTGAAATCCGCAGAAGATATCCGTGCTGATTGCTGCTGTCGGCAATATACGGCGAATAGCCGCGATACGCTCCAGATACCACTCGCGTGTGTACTTGCGGTTCATTAGTTTGAGTATGTGATTCGAACCGGATTGAACGGCTAGGTGGATGAATTTGCACAAGTTATCGTGGCGACTGATTGCCTCCAATGTCTTGTCTGACATGTCTTTGGGATGGCTGGTCGTGAAGCGGATTCGCATATCCGGTACCGTTTCTGCCACTAATTCCAGCAGATCTGCAAAATCCACTATCGTTCCCTCCTCGCGTTCAAAGCGATACGAATTGACATTCTGACCCAGCAACGTCACCTCTTTGTAACCGCGAGCTTGTAGGTCGCGCACCTCGTTCAGTATCGACTCCACATCGCGACTGCGTTCTCTACCGCGGGTATAGGGCACAACGCAATATGAGCAGAAATTGTTGCAACCGCGCATTATACTTACAAAACCGCTTATCGACCGGCCTATTCTTGATGGCACAATGTGGCGATAGGTCTCTGTCGTACTCAACTCTACATTCATAGCCTTGTGCCCTTGTTCGCACTGGGCTAGCAGGTTGGGTATGTCAAGATAGGCGTCCGGTCCGGCTACAAAATCTACACCATACTCATCTATCAGTTCTTGTCCCATTCGTTCTGCCATGCAACCGATGACTCCGATGATTACTCTTTTATATTCATCTTGAGCCTCTGAGTTCTTGTCTTTCTGCGCGTTTCTCGCTTTCCTATTTTTTAAATGTGCCTTCAATTCGCGTAGACGGGCACCCACTTTCTGTTCCGCATTATCGCGAATAGAGCAAGTGTTCAGCAGTATGGTATCCGCTTCTTCCCAACTGTCTGCCATTTGGGCACCGGTCGTCTCCATGATGGCGGCTACCACCTCACTGTCTGCCACGTTCATCTGGCAGCCATAGGTCTCTATGTAGAATTTTTTTTGCATTATTTGGCTTTTAATGATACTTTTTTTACGTTTTTATTTGGTCAATTCAAAAAAAAGCAGTACTTTTGCACGCTTTTTCAGTTAATGCTGTATGGAGCGGGGAGTGGCGCAGCCCGGTAGCGCAACGGTCTGGGGGACCGGAGGTCGCGTGTTCGAATCACGTCTCCCCGACAAAAGGATGGTAATCTGCCGTCCTTTTTTTGTTGGGGAGAATGGCACGCTTAGGCCCCGACAAAAGGATGGTAATCTGCCGTCCTTTTTTTTGTCTTTCTTACAAGTGGCGGATTCGCCATTCGTTTGGATACAGGTTGTTCTGCCTGTTCCCCACGTTCTTCGCAAATCCTAATGGCACTCCTTCATAAGTCAATAGCAGCAGGCCCAGAGGCACATCCGCTAAAGTTAGTGCTTCGGTGCGCAGATAGCTGAGTGCCTGCTCTTGCGTCAACGCTACGTTCGGAAAGGCATCTTTACGCAGGTCCTTCAGCATACTCAGACTATGCTGTGGAGCTATTCCTCTGCCGCGTTCCTCGCCCAAACCGAAGCCTGTCGAGATGCACGTCATCTGTTCTGCCATATAGTCAACTATCTCCTGATATTTTATCGGATAGGCAGTCGCAAAACGATCCGTATAGCGTATTCCCCAGTCTTCCGGGTTTTGTAGCCATGAGCGCATTTCTCGCACGTACTCCGGCTTCGGAGCGGTTCCTATTTTCTTTGATAGTTTCAGTTTGACGGTCTTGCATTCCTCATCATCATCTTTGCGCAGCGCACACAAATAGAATCCCTCGCCTTTTGTCTTATGTGGATAGAAATGGTATCCCACCGAGCCTTCTGTGATGCCCCACGACGGGTCATGTTCTATCGGCAGCACTTTGGCTCCCAATGTCTCGGCTATCCATTCTACGTTCTTCTCGTTTTCCTCTTGATTGAACGTACAGGTCGAGTAGAGCAGTATACCGCCCGGTTTCAGCGCATCCCACACGTCCATCAGTATACTGCGCTGACGCTCTGCACATTGCTTCACAGCCTTCAGACTCCATTCCGCGCGTGCCTGCTCATCTTTCCTGAACATGCCTTCGCCCGAACATGGAGCATCCACTAATATGCAGTCAAACAGATGATGACATTTCTCGCCGTATTCGGCTGCGCTGTTATGCGTCACCACTGTATTGCCGTTTCCCCATTTCTGTATGTTCTCGCTCAGTACAAACACACGCTGGCGAACCACTTCATTGGCTATCAGCAATCCGTCCGTGCCCAAATACTCGCTAATCAGTGTCGATTTGCCGCCGGGAGCAGCACACAGATCCAGTACCACCGACGTCGTCTCCACATATTGCTCCAATGCCTGCTGTATAAACATACTGCTGGCCTCTTGCACATAGTAGCAACCCGCATGAAACAACGGATCCAACGTGAACTGTGGACGGGCATTCAGATAATAACCGTCTATGTGCCACGGCACTTCATCCGTGTCGCAGTCAAAAGTCAGTACATCCAGCTTGCTGTTCAACCGTATTGAGGTGACGGGCTCCGTTTCCAACGCCCGTAGCAGCAATTCGGCCTCATTGCCCATCTGCTGATGCATGCTCTCTATGAAATCTACTGGTAGCATAAAATCGGGCACAAAGGTACTACAAAAAAATGACATACGCAAATACGCATATCACTTTTTCTTAATTTCCGATATCATCGATACCTTTTCTATTCTTTCTTACTCAGTTTCTTTGCCCACATAATAGCGTTGCCTATGCCCAGCAGCACGGCAACCGCGTCATCTATCCAACCCATCACCGGTACTACATCCGGCATCACGTCTGTCGGCAATATCACATATAGTAGCATCACTACCAAACCGATGCCTATATTCCACTTATATTTCGTTCGCTTTTCCATCTGATTTTCCTGATTCGCTTCTTCCTAATATAATATATGCCGGATTTCCGCGGTCAATTCTTTTTCAGGCGGAAGTTCTGCTCTATCACGGCTGAACCTTTGTTCCACGTATCATCTTTTGCTACTCCGCTACGATTGTATTGAACTTCTACCTGCGCAGAATCCGTCTTATACACGCCCGACGTGTCTTCTGCAATAATGGTTATCGAGGATGACGGCCAACCGTATCCTTCACCAAAATCATATCGTCCGTCTTCTGTGGTATATTTAGCAGGGCAATACCCCTCGGCATATATAATAGACGTATCTTGTTTCTCAAAGTAGCCCTGTGCATTCTTGACAACCACGCGAATATTCTTCAGGGGTTCGTTCGCTTCGTTCGTAACCGAACCCGATACGTCAAATGTTGCGGTTGGTACACCATATTTGCACACTACTGGGAAGCAACCGCCCAGCCCCAATGCACTCACTATCATCATTAGTAATGCATTCAATACTTTTAATACTTTTGCTTTCATGATCGTCTTTTTTTGTTGTTAAACAATCTTTTAAAACCTAACTTGTCATTTGACGCTGCAAAGATAATGCTTTTTTCTAAATTCTCCAAATTTTCCACTTTGGAAAAAGTTGGGATTTTTACTTTTTTCTATTTTTTTTCTTGTGTGTTGCTTGCATAGATAAAAACTTTTTTGTACTTTTGCACCCGAAATATAAATCGTACTATGGAGCAGCAATCCACCCAATATATCCGATGTCCGTTCTGTGGCAGTATACATGTTGTGGCCAAACGGCAAGGGTTCAGTATGAGAAACGCCATACTGGGTACTATGTTCTTCCATGAAAACGGCTTTTGGGCTGGATTTGTTGGTAGTGACGACATTACAGCCATGTGCCTGGATTGTGGAGGAACGTTCACTCTCAAGCCGCAAGATGTGCGCAACGCACCTGGCGACAACTCTCCATACGAATCTTCTCGTATTGACTGGCTCCCTCGCACGATCATCTTAATCACTTTATTTGTTGCCCTTTGTGTAATCTTTTTCGTTTCCTTGACATAATCCGTCTTTCTCATTCCTCTGTGATCTGCCCTATCTTCTAATTTCCGACCTTTCAACCCCTAATCCTCTAGTTTCTAACCGTACAATTCCTCCGTCTTTTTGGATGGGGCAGGAAGATTTTTGCTAATTTTAAGAAAAGACACTATTCATTAACTTTTTTTTCTTCCTTAAGGTGGAGAGTTGCCTCTACTTGGCAATCTGAATCGAAGGTGCACCGAATGAAGATGTCAATATAGTGCTACTTTACT
>JAILDU010000100.1 GCA_024689005.1 Paludibacteraceae bacterium | reverse complement strand
TGTGGTTAGGAGCAAGTATACATAGCGGAGATCGAGAATTCCGTGTTCCAGATAATTATCCGTTAAATGCTGCTGGGCAAAGAGTTGATAAAAGAGGTGTTAAATACATTAGAGTAAAAGGAGTGCGTTGGTTTACTAATTTGGATTATCCTCAAAGACATGAAGATTTAATCCTATACAAAAAATATACATTAGAAGAATATCCAAAATACGATAATTATAATGCTATAAATGTAAATGTAACTAACGATATTCCTTGCGATTACGAAGGAGTAATGGGTGTCCCAATTACGTTTATGGATAAATACAATCCCGAACAATTTGAAATTATCAAGTTCCGTAAAGGAGATGATGATAAAGATTTAACTATCAACGGAAAGTCTCCATATTTCCGTATTTTAATTCGCAATAAAAAACCACAAAAGCCATGACAATAAATCTACAAGAAATCCGCGTACGCGAATTGTGCGCCGATTACAATGACCTCAGTATTCAAGAAGAAGGAATCGTCGGCTACGGCGGCAAACTCAATATCCGCCCGAAATACCAACGAGAGTTCGTCTATGACGAGAAGCAACGCAACGCCGTCATGGACACCGTCTGGCAAGGTTTCCCGCTCAACGTCATGTATTGGGTTAAGACAGATGGCTCCGACGGCATCGAATATGAAGTCCTCGACGGGCAGCAACGAACCATCTCCATCTGCTCGTTTATTGCCGGTGAATATATGATGCTTTTTGATGGTAACTTGCTCGGCTTCAATAACATGACCGAAGAGCAGCAAAACCGTATTCTCGACTACAAACTGCAAATCTATATCTGCGAGGGAACCGACGAAGAAAAACTCAAATGGTTCCAACGTATCAATATAGCCGGCGAGAAACTCAAAGATCAGGAGATCCGCAATGCTATCTATTCGGGTTCATGGGTGACACAAGCCAAACGGCGTTTCTCCAAGACAGGCTGCGTGGCTTATCGTATCGGTTCGGACTTCATGAACGGTTCGCCTATTCGTCAAGACTACTTCGAAACGGCACTTGGTTGGATTGCCGACAAACAAGGCTTGACACTCGAGAAATACATGGCGCTCCACCAGCACGATACAGACGCCGACGAACTATGGCAGTACTTCCAGGATGTCATCCATTGGATAGAAAAACTCTTCGGCCGCCAGTACAAAAAGGAGATGAAAGGAGTAGAGTGGGGCTTACTCTACAATCGCCACAAAGATACCACATTAACCGCCACTTCAATCGGCCAACAAATGGCTAAACTAATGGCGGACTCCGATGTGCAGAAGAAATCCGGAATCTTCGCTTATATCTTAGACGGCGACATCCATCATCTGGGTATCCGCACTTTTGATGCCAACACGCGCCGCGAGGTCTATGAGCGGCAAGGCGGTAAATGTGCTATCTGCGGCAAACCCTTTGACATCGAGGTCATGGAAGCCGATCATATCACCCCGTGGGTGGAAGGCGGACGCACGATTGCAGATAACTGTCAGATGCTCTGCCGTGATTGCAATCGCCGCAAAAGCAGCAAGTAAATACCTTCGTCTATCATCAGGGCAATCTCATTGCCCGCTCAATCATTGACCAAATGGTCAAATAGACTTTGTTTATTGTCAGGGATTGTATCCCGCCTGTTCCGCTTGGCGTCCCCGCCAAGCGGCTTTTCCTTTGTCCCGTTCGGTGGCATTTTTGCCGCCGTTGGATTCTTTGTATTGCGCCGACTGCCAGCCGGCTTTATCCTTCTTTCTTCTTTTTCCCCGAAATCAGATAACCATATATAAAAAATTGCAGTGACCATTTGACCATTTTGACACTTTCCTTACAAAGTGCCAGAAATCGGAGGTGTTATTCTTCGATTTGTATCAAAACGACAGGCACCACCGGTTCTTTCGTTTGCAAAAAGAAAGAAACGGTCAAAATGGTCAATTTGGTCATGTCATTTTTCCGTCCCCTGTCACCCGTCCCCTGTCCCCTGTAACGGTCGCTTTAATGAGCGCGTGGCGCTCAGTCTGCGCGACCCGGTTGCCGAACCGACTTCGAACGCTCTGTTCGAAAACTCAGCGTTAGTTGTTCGTTGTATGTTTGTTGTCCGTTCCTTAGTTGTTATCGGATTCCTTTCGAATCAATTCCTAACCATTCTCGACATTTCCTTCTCTCATGCCAACTACTCTCGGGAGACCTTTTTATTGCTTCCTTTCATGCGAAAATGATCCGTTTTGCTTAAAAATGACAAATAAATTTGCGTATATCAAAAAAAAGTTGTACTTTTGCACTACGAAAAAATATGTATGCCTATGAAAGAGCCAAATCGCATCCTGTTTATCTCACAAGAGATTTACCCCTATTTGGCTGAAGAAACGCCAATCCGTATGTTCAATCGCCGTCTGCCCGAGTACTTCCAAGCACACGGCTATGAGACACGTACGTTTATGCCTAAGTTCGGCGAAATCAACGAACGACGTAACCAACTGCACGAGGTCATCCGATTGTCCGGCATGAACCTCATCATCGAAGATGCCGACCATCCTCTCTTGATCAAGGTCGCTTCTATACAACAGGCGCGTATTCAGATCTATTTTATTGATAACGACGATCTTTTCCATCGTCGCAAAGGGGTCGTGGATGAGAATGGCGAAGAATATCCGGACAACGACCACCGCGTCATCTTCTATGCTCGCGGCGTGCTCGAGGCTGTCAAAAAGCAACGATGGACGCCTAATATCATCGTCTGCTCAGGATGGATGTCCGCACTCGCTCCGCTATACCTCAAAAAGGCTTATAGCGACGAACCGTTCTTCGCTAATTCCAAAATCGTGCTCTTGCTCGATGATATGGAGTACAAAAACCCCTTCGCTACTAAGTTTGCTGACAAACTGCGCGTAGAGGGTATTAATAGCAACGACGTACGCTCTATCGCCGGATTCCCCGTTGGTTATGAGGAACTTATGCGATTGGCTATCGACTATTCCGACGCCGTCTCCTATGTCACTCCTAATGTCAACCAGCACTTGATCAATTATGCGGAAACGAAGGGCATACCTGTCCTGCCTTATGCCGAAACGGCTGATTGGCAGGAGGCAAGCAAACGTCAATGGGATTTCTATCAGGGGTTGTTAGATCAGTGAAAAAACAAGTATTTTTTATAGGACTTATAGGGGCACTTTGTTTGAGTATGGCCTCTTGTAAAAACGATGTGACAGGCGCCGGACGTTCCGTCCTCGACGCTGATGACAATATCATCGTTCTCGCGGACACTTTTCCGCTTTCTTCTGCTATAGATAGTTGCGAATCCATCATATCCCAGGCCGACTCGTTCCTGTTGGGAGAGATTGAGACCGACTACGGACTCGTTCGCGCTTCTATCATGACACAGTTGGCTTGTCCCGAAGGCTATTCATATCCTGCGGGAGCTGTCATCGACTCGGTTTGCCTCCTCATGTATTACTCCAGTTGGGTGGGAGACGGCTATTCGCCGCTCGCTATCAACGTGTACCTCATGGACCGCGCTACCTTCAGTTACAACAAGTCTTATCCTACCAATCTGAATGTCAGTGATTTCTGCTCGCGAGACAAGAGCGTATTGACCAACCATCGTATCATTGCAGCGCACGAGAAGTTCGATTCTATTCAGAATAGCGCCGGCAACTACGTGCCTATGGTTCGCCTTCGACTCAACGACGATTTCGTGAATATGTTCAGCGCTATTCGCTCGTTCGAAACTCAGGAGAAATTCAATCAGCAGTTCAAAGGCCTGCTTCTCGAGTCCTCTTTCGGTTCTTCCACGATGCTCAACGTGTCTGACATCGCTCTGGGCGTGTTCTACCATTTCTCGTACAGCAAGGCCGGACGCGATACCGTAGTCAACGATATGAAGGCTTTCTATGCTAACTCAGAAGTTCGTACTGTCAATCATATCAAATATACCGACAAATCAGAGTGGGTTGACAATCTCCAAAAAGATTCCGCTACCTATAATTATATTGTAGCGCCCGCGGGCGTGTACACGCGCATGGAGTTCCCCATGGAGCAGATTGTCGATTCTATGTGTGCCAAATTGGCTATTGACACTCTCCCCGATGGTACGATTCGTTACAAGAGACCGTATGTCAACTTGGCGCAACTCAAAGTCCAGGTTACTAACGTCTTTAGCGGGACGGCTTCGTCGCTCAAGCGCAACGATTGGCTCCAACCTGCTGCCTATATGCTCCTTGTCAAGGAAAGTAGTATGGCGCGCTTCTTTGATAACAAGGAGCTCCCTTCCGATACGTGCGCTCTGCTTAGCTCCTTGCAGCAAGGCGTGGACGAACAGGGTAATACAATCTACTATTATTCTTACGACCTCGAGGATTTTCTGACTAATCAGTTACGCCAGGATAGTCTCGAGGCAGTACTGAAGATGATGCTCGTGCCCGTTACTGTTTCTACCGGTACGTCCAATGCTAACGCCTCGGCTGTCGTTACTTCTGTCAAACAACAACAAACTTTGTCGGCCACTCAGATACGTTCTGCCTCCAATGGTATGAATCTCAAACTGGTTTATAGCGGCTTTTGACCATACAACAATCAAACAACATTCTTCTCCATGTTCATCATAGGCATTGCGGGCGGTACCGGCTCGGGTAAAACAACGGTAGTCAAAAAACTTATCGAGCGTCTCCCTAAAGGCGAAGTAGTTGTCATCCCTCAGGATTCGTACTACAAGGATAGTAGCGACGTGCCCGTAGAGGAAAGGCAAAATATAAATTTCGACCATCCCGATGCCTTCGACTGGAACCTGCTGGCTAAGCACATCGCTATGCTCAAGGAGGGAAAAGCTATCGAGCAACCCATCTATTCGTATATCACTTGTACACGCTCCGAGGAGACTATTCATATCGAACCGCGTGAGGTTATCGTTGTGGAGGGTATCATGGCGTTGCGTGAACCCAATATGCGCCAGCAGATGGACTTGAAGATCTTCGTGGACGCCGATGCTGACGACCGCTTGATTCGTGTTATGAAGCGCGACGTCATGGAGCGCGGACGTACTGCTGAGGCTGTCATCGAGCGTTACCAACGTGTCCTCAAACCGATGCACGAACAGTTCATCGAGCCTTGCAAACGCTTTGCCGATGTCATTGTGCCACAAGGTGGACACAACAACGCCGCTATCAATATGTTGGCTAAGTTCGTCAAGCAGCAGTTGAGAGACAAAGAGTAATTTTAGTCTTGTGTTCTGGCAACTCTTCATCACATATCTTAAGATTGGTACCTTCACTCTTGGTGGAGGCTATGCTATGTTACCGCTCATCCAACGTGAAGTGGTAGATCGCAGAGGATGGATTGATGAGGAAGAATTCCTCAATATGATTGCCCTGGCGCAGGCCGCGCCGGGACTCATTGCTATCAACTCGGCTATCTTCATCGGGTGGCGTTGTGGAGGTTGGCGTGGCGTTTGTGGAGCGGTTCTCGGAGCCGTCATCCCTTCTTTTGTCATCATTCTTGCTATCGCTATGGTCTTCAGCGAGTGGAAAGATCTGCCGGCCGTAGAGGCTGCCTTCAAGGGAATCCGTCCCGCTGTAGTCGCTATGATTGCGGCTCCGTTGCTCAAGTTGGCTAAGTCGGCCAAGATATCTT
>JAILDU010000098.1 GCA_024689005.1 Paludibacteraceae bacterium | reverse complement strand
CGTTGCGCTTTTTAGGGTGAACCGGTGTGAGGAAGAGCTGGAAGACAGGCAGGCCATGATACGCGGTGTGGCCGCGTTTGGTTTGGCGGCGGGAAATGACCCAGAAGCCGCACTCTTCCGCTTCGCGGAGTGAGTTGATATGGCCGGTGATGGAAGCGATACAGCCATCTGTAAGGACTATCTCGATGCAAGTGGAAGACGAGCGACAACGACGATGAACCAAGACCGCGCCAAGTTCGTTCTTGAGGCGGAGGAAGAAGGTGTACAAGACGGGGTCAATTTTACAGTTATTAGTTTTTCTCATAAGGTATAGTATAGTTTTAAATGATTCAAAAGAAATAAATAGTAAATATCAAGCGAATCCGGTTTAGGATGGATGTTTTTAAAATCACGGGATATATACAAAGTATATATAGGGTGCAGGAGGATGCGAGATTGACGGCTAAATAGATAGGAATGCTCTCGAAACGCGTCTGATTTAAGTAGGATCCTCCATGAATGGCGGATAAGTCAAAATCGGGTACAAAGATAATAAAAAAACACCAAATAACCAAATTTTTGAGCAGAAAAAAATGCAGTTTTTTTTTCGATTTCTTCGTACTTTTCGATAAAATCAGGCAGTTACGAGATTCAAAAAATTTGAGAAAAAAAGTTTCGGATATTTGAGAGATGGGGTTTCAGGATATTTGAAAGATGAAGTTTCAAAATAGAGAATAATTTGTATTTGGACTTGTACAATTCAAAAAATTGTTGTACCTTTGCAGCCGGTATTATAATTACCCGATAGAAAAAACAACATTATATGAAACAACGTCATCTGTTAATCATATTGCTGTTTCCTGTACTCGCATTGGCGCAGGAAATAGATTATCCGTGTCGCAAAATGCTGGATAAGGGTCAATATGAGAAAGTACAAGTCAAACTACACAAGCAGTACACAAAAGCTCCGAGTGATTGCGCAATCAATTACGCCCTCTTTCAGTACTATTTCGCCAAGAGCAACCCGCAATACAGCACGCACGAATCCTATCGGTACCTCAAGCAGGCAGAATTCGGCTACAACATGGCAGACGAGAAAATGCGTGCTAAACTATTCAAACAAGGCTACATGCCCGGAGTCTTCAACAAGCACTATGAAGAGGTGTGCAGGCAAGCACTCAACGAGGCGATGGCGACTAACACGATTGATGGCTACAACGAGTATTTGAAATACTACCAGAAAGCGAGCGTTCAGCAGCAGAAACAAGCGACAAGCAATCGTAACGCACTGGCATTCAGACAAGCAGACTCGCTGCATACAATAGACGCGTACCGCAATTTCATATACGATTATCCGGAGGCAGCAGAAGTGCAGCAGGCATGGTACACGATTTACGAAATAGCATATCGCCAAGCAATAACGGCCAATAGTGTTAGCGCACTCAAGACTTTTGTGGCCGATTACCCGAATGCCCCGCAAGCCAAACAGGCACAAAACAAGATCTACTCGATGGCGTATGAAGAAGCGCTGAAGATGAATACCGAGCGCGCCTTTCGTGACTACACGAAGCAATATCCTCAGAGTCCGTTGAAGGAACAAGCGTTGCAGCGAATTGACGCACTCCATAGCGCCACACTCCTAACTACGCTGCCTCCTCATCCGGACATTCCAACGCTGGAAAAAGCTATTCGGCAATGGCGAGAAGGCGGAGCGAAAGACTCGTGCCTGCATATGCTACACGATATATACGCCAATATATACGACATTACTGACTTGCAGGAGTTCTATGAGAAATACGACGCGCCTTGCCTGAAAGCGATAGAAGAAAGTGACAAAGCTGCGATAGAAAAATATTACAATGAGGACATGAGCAGTTTTATTCGCTCCGCAGCTCCATATCCGTCCGCGTTGCTTGCGTTACGGGGACAGATAGCGCCACTTCTGAAATCAGAAAAGTGGGAAGAAGCCAAGCGAATAATAGAATCTTATGCCGATGTATTCGGCTATAATCACGATTATCAGGAACTGCTTCGCATCGTCACGGAACCGTTTGACAAGAGTATCAAGCGAACCAACGTCGGCGCAAATATCAACACGTCTAATGGTGGCGAATATGCGCCGACCATCTCCGCAGATGGCAAGTATCTGCTATTCTGTGGCAAAGACAGGCCGGACAATCTGGGCGGAGAAGACATCTTCATTGCTCAACGTACCGGCAAAGGATGGGGCAAAGCACAAATCATGGCGGGCGTAAACAGCCGCTATGAGAACGAATCTCCCAAATCGCTCTCAGCCGATGGCACTTACATGACATTGTTCAAATCGGGCAATCTCTATTATGCGAAAAAAGGCAGCGACGGATGGAACGAACCGGAACCCATGCCGGACAATATCAATGTATCAGGTTGGCAATCGGACGCCATGCTGACGAGTGACGGCAAAGCTATGCTGTTTGCAGCCAAGTATCAAAGCAACTACGAGACTTCCGCTTCGATCAATATATACGTCTCCTTGCTTGACGAAAACGGGCAATGGGGTGCCCCGATTGATTTGGGACCGACCATCAACACCTCGTTGCAAGACCGTTCTCCCTTCTTGCACCCAGACATGAAGACGCTGTATTTCAGTTCAGAAGGACATAGTTCGATAGGCGGCATGGACGTGTTTATGTCCACACGTTTGTCCGAAGACAGTTGGACCGAATGGTCAGAGCCAATCAATCTGGGCAAAGAGATCAACTCAGTGAACGATGACTGCTGGTACAAGATCTCAACAGACGGCAAGACGGCATATTTCTCCAAAGGCATGTCCACCAACGGAGACATCTATACGCTGAACTTGCCGGAACGCCTGCGTCCGGCTCCTGTGGCAACCATTTCGGGCAAGCTGAAAGATGCCGACGGCAAGGCGGTGGTTACCACAATCCGATGGGAAAACCTGGAGACGCACGAACAAGTAGGACTATCACACACCGACCCACAAGATGGCAGCTATTTCATCGTGCTGCCAACCGGAAAAAACTATGGTTACTATATAGACGACAATGCTTATTTCCCCGTAGCAGAGAATATCGACCTGCGCAACACGAATGAAATAGTGCAGATAGACAACAACAATGTTATGGTTGCCTCGTTGGATCAGATGATAGAAAAAGGCATTCCAATGCCGCTGAACAACCTCTTCTTCAACACCGCCGAGTATATCCTGCTTCCCCCATCGGTGACTGAGTTGCAACGCGTCGTAGAAATACTCAAATCACGTCCGCTGAAAGTGGAGATAAGCGGACACACCGACAATGTGGGCACAGACGCAGACAATCAGGTTCTCTCGGAGAACCGCGCTGAAGCAGTACGTAGTTATCTTGTTGAAAACGGCATTTCCAACGATTTGCTGACTACCAAGGGATATGGCGAATCGCGCCCGGTAGCCACCAACAATACTGAGTACGGCAGACACAAAAATCGCCGTGTAGAGATTAAATTTATCAAATAAATTTGCAAGATTGCGAGAAAAGCAGTAATTTTGCGACCGTTTTAAATGAAAAGGATATGGATATAGCACTTCTTATAATAGCAGGATTGTGCATGCTGATCGGATTGATCGGCTGCATAGTGCCCGGACTGCCCGGCGCTCCTATTGCCTATGCCGGACTGTGGATTGCTCAAGCAAGCGAGCGCGTTGACTTCGGTTGGAAAATGCTTTTGATTTGGGGTATAGTTACCCTAATCGTGTCGGTACTGGATTACGTGGTTCCGGCATGGGGTACGAAGAAGTTCGGTGGCACACGTTGGGGTGTTTGGGGAAGTACAATAGGTGTCTTTGTAGGGCTCTTCTTCGGTGCCATAGGCGTGATAGTCGGACCTTTGGCCGGAGCAATAGTAGGCGAATTGTTGGGCGGCAAAGAAGTGGAAGAAGCATTGCGTGCCGGTTGGGGAAGTTTCATCGGTCTGCTGTGCGGAACAATACTCAAACTGATATGCTGCGGACTGATGGCAGTGGAGTTGATTCAGGCGATATGGTAACCTCCCCCGGCCCCTCCGAGAGAGGGGGAATGGGTTACGGGTTACGGGTTACGGATTAGAGATTAAGAATGAAGATAGCATTTACGACATTAGGTTGCAAACTGAATTTTGCAGAAAGCAGCGCATTGGGCAAAGCACTTTTGCAACGCGGCCATGAGCGCGCCAAGAAAGGGGAAGAAGCAGATGTTTGCGTTATCAACACGTGTTCTGTAACCGACGCAGCAGACCACAAAGACAGGCAGATGATTCATCGTATCCGCAGACAAAATCCCAACGCTATACTCATCGTAACAGGCTGCTATGCACAACTCAAGCCGGACGAGATAGCGCATATAGAGGGTGTGGATTACGTGCTGGGACAGAATGAGAAGTTCGCCATTGCCCAACTGATAGACAAATTGGAGGCAGATAAGCGACAACCGGTTGATGGAGGAAGCCAACATGTAGCCGTCGTAGACACATCGGCTATACGCGAGATAGATGATTTTCACGGAGCATATAGCAAAGATGATCGTACACGTTGCTTTCTGAAAGTGCAAGACGGGTGTAACTATTTCTGCAGTTATTGCACTATCCCACTCGCCCGCGGCAAGAGCCGTAATCCGTCGATTTCATCGATAGTAGAGCAAGCAGAAGAAGCGCTGCGAGGAGGCGCGAAGGAGATAGTGCTGACGGGTGTTAATATAGGTGATTTCGGCCGAAGTACCGGAGAGGAATTTATCGATTTGGTACGTGCATTGGATGATATAGAGGGCACCTTCCGCATAAGAATCTCAAGCTGCGAACCCAACCTACTATCCGACGAAATCATTGATTTTGTGGCACATAGCCGTCACTTTGCGCCACATTTTCATATTCCTTTGCAAAGCGGAAGCAACAAAGTGCTGAAGATAATGGGTCGCCGTTATACCCGCGAACTATTTGCAGAACGCGTGGCACACATCAAATCCGTCA
>JAILDU010000088.1 GCA_024689005.1 Paludibacteraceae bacterium | reverse complement strand
AGATTATAGCTATCAAAACAACTAAGATCTGTGGTTGCTCCACCTCCACGTATAATCACTACTGAATCATACTTATCAGCCTCAGCATCAATAGCTTCCAATGCCGCGAGAATAGATCGAGCCGCGTTCTCTCCTTGCATGGTTGCTGCGTATAAAGATATTTCGAACAAATATCCGCTATTCTCAAGTTGATGACAGAAATCTCCGTATCCTGCCGCAGAAGCAGATGATACAACTGCTATACGACGAATAAGCGTTGGTAATGGTATGAGTTGCTGTGCTTCTAACAAGCCATCAGCCTCTAATTGAGCTATCGTTTGCTGACGTTGCCGCGCCATACTACCGACTGTATAACTCGGGTCAATATTGACGATAGACAGACTCAGCCCATAAACGGCATGATATTGCACTTCCACCTCAATCAACACTTGCATTCCTGCCTGTAATCTCTGCCCTGTTTCCGCTTCAAAATAATTCATCAACAATTCACGATTGCCCTGCCAACATGTAGCACGCATCTTGGCCGCCATATCTGTCTTTGGTGCCTTTGATTGCTTTGAGTTCGCGCTCTCTACCAACTCAAGATACATGTGCCCACCGCGCACGTTGAGACTGCTTATCTCAGTTTGAACCCAATAAGTGGGAGCCAGACATTCCGCGAGTGCATCCTCAATCTCAGCACATAATTCCGACAATGTGTATTGTTTAGTCATCATTTCGCCCGCAAAGTTACTACTTTTTTCCGATTTGTGCAAGGACAATAACTATTTTTTCTCTATACAAACGTAAACATGACACAAAACATAAACAACGAAGCAACGACTCCACATAGCCACCATAGGCTCTTATGCATTGCTAACCATGCCATTATGATTGATATATATAGCAAGATTACCATGGATATACTGCATCGCACATTCGTCACACTACCCGGCAGACTTTCCACCCAGCCAACCGCTTTGCTCATCAGATGAGCCAGCCAATATGTTATTTCCCCAATAAGCCTACCTGCGCTTGTGCCGCCTAAAGCAATAGTTACAAGGCCACATGGCACAAGTAATGAAGCAAGCGGCAAAACGAGAATATTTGTCAAAAGGAAATAATTACTCACTTGGCCGAACGTATACATACTGATGGGCAATGTGCCAAGTTGCGCAGCTAATGAAACTATAATGATTCCAAGTATCCAAGAAACAATTTTCCCGCTCCAATGTCTATTCAACTCACGTTTATTTATAAGACTCTCAAGATCTTTCGCCATTACAACTATCGCTATAGTAGCGGCAAAACTCAACTGAAAACTAACATTCCATAAGTTCAAAGGACGAACAAGGAGGATCAATACCGCTGCAGCAGCTATTGTATTAACAGAAAATGCTTGCCGATAGAACATATGAGCAACTTCAAATAGAGTCAGCATTAGCACAGCACGAACGACAGAAGGCGTCATTCCAGTAATCCAAGCATAACACCACATAACAACAATTATAATCCCGCTGACAACACATCTACCTAATTGGTTTTCATAACGAGGTTTTACACGTCCACATAACGTAAGCAAGGCAGAAAGGATAAAATATATTATTCCTGTATGCAATCCACTGACCGCCAATACGTGTGCGGCCCCGGAAGCCTGAAAACGCTGTCTAAGTGTTGATTCTAAGTCTGCTTTATATCCCAAAGTAAGTGCAGATGTTATTGCCAATTCATCTCCCACTATGCCTGACGCGACGAGTCGATCATGTAACTTTCTCTGTAGCGATGGTTTATAAGAATGACAAACATTGCATTTCGCATATCGGAGATTTACGTAAGCGGTTCCTACGATACCTTGCCTGCGAAGATATGTGTAATAGTCGAATTTACCTATAGAAGAAGGCCGATGTATTGAGGTATACGCGATAAGTGTATCTCCTGCGTGAGGCATTAAACGAGTAGAATCACGCAGCACATAGAGCAAAACACGTCCATGCGGCATGACCTGGGCTTCGTATCGCTCACAACGCGCAGTATGTTTGGGCTCACCAAGTAGTACAAAGGAATAAGTACGCAGGCTATCAAGAGCATCATATTCTGTTTGATATAGCAAATTGATTGGAGTGTGACGTAGCGATTCAGACTTTGGGCCAATCGAGTTACAAATAAGTATTGCTGCTACCACCGGTAACAGCAATACAACCATAGGATATGCCCTCGCTTTATCTCTTATATCTTCGTAACTCACGCCTTATTTCTTACTGAATTGTATAAGTTGTGTAATTACCATTACCCTCAGTTATTGTCATAGATTTGAGTTGACCGGAAGGCAAAATGTACGTCAATTGCAACTTAGCGATATCACGTGGAGCAGCCTTTTCTACAGATAATGTACAAATTTTAGTTTTGCCAGAAGTAGAATAATCAATTGAAGCATGATTCATTTTTGCGGCCTTTTCTACTTCTCCTCCAAGACAATAAAGCAACGTTGCGCGATAAATACTCATAGGATGCTTTGGATCCTTAACTGGCAGATGCTGAACTTTTCCACCCTTGCACACATCGAACTTACCGGCAGAAATATGCGTATATTCACCTGCCGGCTGAGAATAATCCATTCGCAATGTTTCAGGCGCCTCAAACACCATTATACCTTTGCGCTCTGTAGTTTTCTTCATCTTCGGCATCACTCTGGTTTCAATAAAAGGATACTCTTTGCCTGATTTGAGTCCACTTTGCTGCGCATACAACGGAGGATATGCAACCAACAATGCCAACAAAGTTATTACGATAGTGGTTATGCGTTTCATTTGTTCTTTTTTGTTTTAATGTATTGATATAATTTAAATAAGTTCGGTTCGAGTGTATATGACAGCAAAATGGTTGTCACCATTCCAACTACGGACGCAAAACTGATACTTTGTATAGCAGGATGTTTAGCGAATCCCAATATGAACATACAGATTACCAATATGGTAGCAGAAAGGGTTATCGCCGTTTTATTGTACACCATAGTGGCATTATCCTCGTTCCCTCTAAGCAATCCTTCCAAGATGAAGATTGAATAATCGACTCCAATACCAAATACGAATGACGACACGATGATGTTGACGAGGTTGAACGATTGTCCAAAGATCGCCATTGCACCAAGAACGGTATACCACGAGAGTACCATCGGGCATAGGGCGATAATAGTGAGCCACAAATTGCGATAAGTCACAAACAGCAACAGGAATACAAATATGGAACTAATCCACATAATCAAATTAAAATCGTCATGTATAAGTTCCACCAACCCTGTTGTATAGTAATAGGGATCCATTACCATGCACCCTTTTTTCGAAGCCAAACAATCTGTTACCTTATGCGAGTTTTCATATGATGTCTTAACCGGGAAATACACCAACACATGGTCCCCTGTTTGTTCCATTAGATTTTCTGTTATCTCGGGTGGCAAGACACTTGAATCTGTAAGCAGTTCAGGTTCGGCGGGATGTTCCATCATCTCTCGAAACGGGAGGAACATATCTGCTTCAATTCCTGTCTGAGCACAAGCCTTCTGTATGTTATGCCACACCTCTATTTGCTTAGATGGAGTGAAATAATTACTCCACATCGCAAGGCGTTCTTTTTGTTTCTGGAGCGAAGGAAGCAGCATAGATGTATGCAGGCCATTGATTATAAGTCCCTGCGCATTTAGGCTGTCAAGAGACGACTCAATAGCGGGCAACTGCTCCAAAGCTTCTTCTACAGAAGGAGCTACAGATGCAAAATATAACTTATTGTAGCCCTGATTCATATGCTCAGCCCATGAATCTTGCGCTCGCTGACAATCCGCACTTGTGTAACCGATATGCGTCAAATCGCTATCAAAGGTGTATCGTCCAGAGAAACAAATACAAACTATTACCCATATCAAAGTAAGAGTACAAATAGACTTGTTTCGCTCTATATGATAGGCATTTGCCTTTTCTAATAGTTGGAAAGCTTTCTTGTTTGGCGCATACTTGCGTGGAAGGAAATGTGGGATTACAATGAGACTAAACAACGTTGTGCCGATAATAACTAATAGCGCAAAGAATCCGAAATCCTTAAGCAGCTGCGATTGGGTAAAAAGCAAACCCGCAAAAGCTCCTATTGTAGTAAGTGAGCCTAACAAGACCGGTTTCGTTTGCTCTTCCAATGTCAAATCTACACTTCCTGTATAAATATAGTGTATTAAAATATGTAATACATAACTAAAAGCCACACCAAGTACAATCGCACCTATACCCAAACTCATCACAGACATACCTCCTTGCCAAGCAAAGAGAACTGCTAATGCCATAAGGACACCAAATCCTAAAGCACAGACAGTAAGAACTATATAAGAGGGGCGCTTAAGACATAGTGATAACAAGACAAGGATAATCAACATAGCGACACTTACAGTCACGTAAATGTCTGTATGCATTCTTTGACTATTTCCTCCGGACAAGACTGTCGTGCCATGATAGAGTATATCCACGCCAGGATACTGTTCTCGTACTTGATTCCTAATCTTGTCCATTGTGCGATTTAAACGGCTTGATTCACGGGAATTGTCAGTGCCAAAAGATGGTGTTATAAAACCAAAGCACACATCTCCATCCGCAGTATAAAGATGGTTATTAATTAGGCCACCTTTATTCGTTGTTTTCGAGTCAATTTCATCCGATGGGATAATTGCACTGAGTTTGTCATAAACAAGTCCACACGGATCATATGCGACTATATCGTAGAAATTCTGGCCGAGCTCGGTATCCAAAAACTCTTGATATAAATTCAATTGGTTGCAGATATGTCCTACGCTGCACAACGAGTCCATCTGCTTAGGCGTAAAATCCATGTATGCAGGAAGATGCGAAGCTGCGTAGTCTGCTATATTTATTAGCATTAGCGGATCAATATACGACAACGTGTGTTCAACAGATTGGCGCTCATCGGTAACATTCACTACGCTATCAATAAACATATCTAATGCCTCTGCCAATTGATCTTGAGATACATTAGAGTTACTATCTGTCTTAACTGCTTGGACAAAGATTTTGTCTTTCAGTTTAAGGTTTGTGAACGTTACACGATACTCCTCGTTACCTGTTTCCGGCAAGAGTTGGAAAATATTCTCTCCGAACTCACATTGCGCGCTAAACCAAGCAACGACAACTACACAAAAACCTATTACTGCCAAGAGGATAGGTTTGTGTTGGCGAAAGAAATAAAACAATCTCTTCATTCTTCCTATTAGGTATATAATCCTCCGTTTATGCTAATGCATTCGCCCGTTATGTAAGCGGCGTCATTAGAAGCAAGGAAGGCCACCACTGCTGCGATTTCATCAGCATCTGCAAAGCGGTTCAATGGGATTTGTTTTTTCAATTCTGCTTCGTCCAATCCTTCTACCATTTCAGTTTTTACAAAACCAGGCGCAACAGCGTTAACTGTTATATTCTTCTTTCCGACTTCTTGTGCTAAAGCCTTAGTTGCAGCAATGATTCCACCCTTAGCAGCAGAATAGTTACACTGTCCAGGCAAACCTTTCTGGCCGGAAAGGGAAGCGATGTTGATAATTCTTCCATGCTTATGTCTAATCATGGGTTGAAGAAGCGGACGTGTTACATTATAGAACGAATAAAGATTAGTAGACAAGACGCGTTCAAAGTCTTCAGGTTCCATCCATATAAGAAGGTTATCTCTACGGATACCTGCATTATTAACCAACACATCTATATAGTCTTCAGGATGCGATGCCTGCCATTGTTCAAGAGCAGCTACCGTGGCTTCGCGATTGCTTACATCGAACTTAAGCAATTCTCCATTGCTACCTGCTTCGCGGATTAGCGCAAGCGTTTCTTCTGCTGCCGCATCGTTAGACTGATAATTAACGAGAACTGGGTATCCCATGCGTGCGAGACGCACTGCAACAGCTCTTCCTATTCCACGGCTACCACCGGTTACTAATGCATAATTCATATATTTATTTCTTTAATTATCTTATTTGGGAATTTTATTTAATCTTCAATTCTTCTCTCATCTGATCCATGCCGAGAATCTCTGCACATGTAAAGACAGATGTCATGGAGACACCAAGTATTCCATGTAAGTTGAGATTTTGGCCTGTTAGGAATACATTTTGAATTGGTGTTCTCGGAGTAAGTACTGTAGTCATTGGAGAATGCCAATCCTTACGTATCCCGAAGGATGATCCATCGTGTGTTCGGGTATAACGATAATAAGTAAGAGGAGAGGAAGTATAGACATGGTCAATAGCATCACGAAGACAAGGCAAGCGTTTTTCTACCAGTTGTAAACATTGCTCAACCTTTTCATTTTTGTAGGCCACATAATCTTCACCTCTTCTACCGACAGGTTTGTCTGCCCATTGGGACACGTCAGACCAACGCATTGGAGTCAGCAAATCAATTGCCGGTTGGTCAGAATAGAAACTGACCATAACGCTATTCACATGTTGCGTATCGATATTCCAGAGATCTGCATCTTCGCGATGGACAAATATGTTGCGGTTTTCGTATGGCATTGCATCCGGCTTGAGACGGATATTAGCAGTAAACATACCTATCGTATCATCCAAAGACTGCATACGTCGCCTATACACATTGCGAACAGAAGGACAATTAGCCATGAGTCGCAATACTTCGTGCGGGTGAATGTCTGCAACTACATAATCTGCTTCAACAAATTCGTCATTTTGCAAACGGACACCTATAGTGCGGCCATCTTTTTCCTCTATTGCAGATACCCCGGCACTCGTCCGAACCATGCCACCCATAGAACGAATATTCTCTGCAAGATGGTCGGCAATTTGTTGACCGCCTCCGCGTAATCGCCATGCACTTTGAATAAAAGAATTATTGATTTGCGCAAAGACATAAAGAGGCAATGTGTCACGATTCAGTTCCATCTTGATAGATGTTCCGGATAATACTTTTCGCAACAATGGGTCATGGATTGTTTCCTCCAGGAACTCATGCGCAGAGCGAGCAAAGAGCGAACTGCCATAGAAACCCGAAGCCTCACGTGGTAGAAAAGAATCGAAGATATGCTCTCCTACATTCTTTAAGAATTGTGCGTAATCACACAGACCCTGGCGCTCATTAGGGAAAGCCGCTGATAGTGCTTCCACGAACCGCTCATGACCAGTAGCGAAAGCGTAACTATTTTCTCCTATGACGATTTCATCGAAACATGCCTCATCTAATTGTTGCCAAGGGAGATCAAGTAAATTAAAGTAGCGGAACAAAGGGTGGAGAGATTCCCCTTCGCGCAGTCCTCCAATATAATGTAGTCCAGTATCGAAGAGCGTAGTGCCACGGCGGAATGATTGCAAGCAACCTCCGATATGACTATCCTGCTCAAGGACAATAACCTCCATGCCGTTTTTGGCGAGAGCATATGCACATTGCAATCCCCCCAAACCAGCCCCTATGACTACCGTGCGTTTATTCATCAGTCAATTCTGCCTTGAGAGACAGATAGTTTTCCCCCTCATTGCCAATAGAAGCGTTGAGTTTCAGAGAACCATCGCTCTGTTCAGACAAATCTATATTAACGTCTAATTGAGAATGAGTAAGCGGAGTGATAAGTGTAGTCAAGCGACATTGCTTAATACGCTTAATACGCAACTTACACTGTGAGATTTGCTCCGCGCACTCACGTATCATATTAATATTACATACTCCCGGAGAAACAGGATTACCAGGAAAATGGCCATCATAAATGCTACAATCGGCATTTAGGCGTACATTGACAACACCCGACCTATGGTCAGTAGTTGTACAGTTAAGGACGGTATAGTAGTTGTCAATCATCTTTCAAAAAAATCTTCATTTGGCAGGTAGCAATAAGTATGTCCTGCACGTGTACTTCTGCATTGATAAGGCGGATACCATTCACCTCTGCAACTAATTCTATACGTGTACGCAGTTCGTCACCCACATGTGGGAATTCGTGCATTACACAATCTTTGATCTCACCGATATATCCCAATTTGGGTTGTTCACCACGAACGAAAGTTCCATAGCCGGCAAAAGCAGCTGCTGATTGAGCAATATGCTCGATGATTCCGGGTTCACGGAACAGACCATTCTCAACGAAAATATTATTCTCCTGAATAGTCAATCCTGTATCTGCATCAGATTCAGTAGCAGCCCACACAACATCCACCATAAACATAGGTGGACGTTGCGGGATCAACTGATAAATGTCGTTGTTTCGAAAAATCACTGACGTTCTGCTAAATAGTCATACAATGCGCCGAAGGTCTGAACTTTAGCCAGATCTCCAGCCGGAATTTTAACACCGAATTCGCTCTCAATGAGAGCAACCATGTCAACAAGGCTCAGGCTATCCAATTGGAGAGTCTGCTTGATATTTGCCTCCGCTGTGATTACAGATTCTTCTACTTCAAATTCTTCTGCCAAAACAGAGTTTACCTTGGCAATAAGTTCATTTTTTTCCATAATTCTTTTGTTTACAATCTTTATTAGTTACTAATACTTTTTACATATTTCTAACAATGAGTGTTGCATTCGTACCTCCAAAGCCAAAACTATTACTGAGGAATGTATCGAAATGCTTTTCTATTCGTTGTGCCGGAATCAAAAGTTTTGCACTATCTTCGTCCGGATTTTCAAAGTTGATATTAGCTGCAATAAAATTGTTCTTCATCATCAACATAGAATATATGACTTCGCTAGCGCCTGCCATCCACATCTCATGGCCTGTTTGAGACTTGGTAGAAGTAACTTCTATTCGACGATCTCCGAACACATTATAGATGGCTTTAGCTTCGTTAGTATCTCCAACGTGAGTTGATGTAGCATGGGCATTGATATAGCCAATTTCGTCCAGTTGGATACCGGCACGTTCAATTGCCATGCGAAGTGACTTACTCGGTCCTTCTACATTTGGCGAAGAAATATGATCTCCATTTGCAGAGAATCCATATCCCAAAATCTCTGCAATGATAGGCGCTCCACGCTTAACAGCGTGTTCATACTCCTCGATAATTACAGTAGCAGCGCCACCACCAGGCACAAGCCCGTCACGGTCACGATCAAACGGGCGTGAAGCTTTCTGAGGAGCATCTTCTCGTACAGAGAAAGCAGATATACCATCAAAAGATCCTATTGAGAACGGATTGACTTCTTGCGCTCCACCACAAACAATCATGTCTTGAAGGCCAGTTTGTATAAGCAGTGCTCCCAAACCGATAGCATGTGCACCGCTAGCACAAGCTCCGCTGACCGTCAAGTTGATGCCACGCAGACGGAAGATTGTTCCGAGATTCATCGTTACGGTTGAGTTCATTGATTGGAAAATAGCTCCTGAACCACAAAGCGTAGTATCATGTTTCTCACGCATTGTATCCACAGCGCGAACGGTCGGATCAGCACTTGAATCATTGCCGTATAGCAAACCTACGTCGTGTTTGTCTAAATAGTCCTGATCAATACCTGCGTTACGCAGAGCCTCTACTGTTGCGCAATAAGCATATTTAGCTTGCTCAGGCATATATGCTCGCTGTGAACGGCTTAACTCTCCTTTCAAATCAGGGATATCCACTTTAGCAGTCAGACCAGAACGAAATCCCATCTCTTTTCGCATAGGGTCCAAAATGATTCCCGATTTACCAGTATAAAGAGAATCACGAACCTCGTCTAGCGATTTTCCAAGGCATGACCAAATACCCATGCCGGTTATAACTACTCTTTTCATTGTTTCGTTTTTTGTATCATTTTATATATTATTTCAAACAGACTTGCACGTTTCTTATTCAGTTTCTCAATACGAGAACGATAGCATAGAATCTTCAAATTATGCCAAGTACGCTGCATCCATTTCCATTCTCTCAATGTGAATATAGGCAAAGGATAGATTGTCAGTAACATCCACACTATTGACTGCCACCACAAGCCCCAAATCAAGCCACAAACCAATACCGTTGCAATAAAGAAGAATGGAACGCCAACGACAACCGGGATAATGAGTCGCCAACTATTGGTGAACATCTTATCGATTTTACGGAACGGGATATTAACATTATAGTGGAATATATTCGGATATAGTGTCAGGATCCACAAAGGCAACAACACAATCTGAGCCAAAAGGCTCAACAATGTTATTCCCCACCCTTTTGCATACAAAAGATCCGTATCGTTTATTCCGAGTCTCTCTTCAATGAGTCGCAGTTCGCGAATTGCGTCCCATCCGATCCAGTCTTTCATAGCAGCGACCAATTGCTTGTCGGTAATCAACTTGTCCGGCAAATAATTAGGATTCTTTCCTTGCTCACGACAATAGCGGACACCGAATTCGCTATTACGCAGCCAATCCAACTCATCGTAATGGTCCAAGTCACGAATGTCGAGCATCATATCTTCTACTTGGGCACGGACCAATTTGTCCACTTCTCGTTGAGCAGTACGTGGTTTTGTTTTATACAAGTCATAAAAAGGAGCTAATGACACAGGCTTACCATACCGGATCATCATATCTCCATAAACCATAAAATAGTCTTCATAATGATTAGCCGTTGGTAAGATCTTAATATCGCGCTGGAAACCATCTTTCTCTGCCGTTTGGAAAGCTAATCGAACATATCCCAAGGAGAATTCTCCCAACCATCTTTTATCATAATGGATACCTTCAGGATACAGGATCAGGCGATTCCCTTCCAGTAATTTCTCCGATGCTATACGAAGTGTTTCTTCGTTCTTGGGGAGAGAGTCCGCACCCTCGTATTTAAGACGGAATGCGGGGAGCATTCCCAACCATGCGAAGAACTTATTAAGGGCCTTGCTTAAAGAGAATGCGTCACCACGAGCGATAACGTAAGGATGAGTATCGTTTTCCAAACTGAGCAACAAGTTGAGTGGGTCATTAGCACAGTTCTGGTGATTAGCGACTATCAAGCATGGTTCACCTTTAGTTGGTATATTTGAGCGGTCGAGATAATAAGTATGACGATAGAGAAGGTGCTCGTTCAAGAATCGAACGTAACACTTAAACAGACGGTAGCCGTAACCGGCAATATACTTTTGATTTTCCATATTTGTTTTTATCAGTAAATATTATAACTGCAAAAGCGTTGCAAAGGTACAACAAATAATTCGAATATGCAAATAATCTTAAAAAAAGTGCTATTTTTAAAAGTAAAGTTGTCATTTTTTTACTTTTAACAATAAAAAATCATATATTGCATTAACATTTAAGGGTCAACAGAAATAAAGGAAATAGTTAGAATATCAGGGGATTAGAAGGAGATACGTCAGGAAAGGATAAGGATTGAGTAAGAAGATTATAAGATAGCATCGCACACGAAAAGAGCCCCAAGCTAATGCTTGGAGCTCTCAAAGTGGCGGCTACCTACTCTCCCACAACGCAGTGCAGTACCATCGGCGATGCTGAGCTTAACGACCCTGTTCGGAATGGGAAGGGGTGGGACCT
>JAILDU010000044.1 GCA_024689005.1 Paludibacteraceae bacterium | reverse complement strand
CTGCTTGAAGTAATGTTCTGTTCCCCAGAAGCATCCTCCTGCCAGGTATATTACTTTGGTTTTAGTCATAGTCGTATTCATTTTATTTGTCTCCACCCCTCCGGCAGCGCTACATTAGTCGTTGCATAGGCAGCACGAAAGAGCGGTGCAATCTGCTCGTCCGTAAAGCCCGCAATACCGCAACCGATGCGGGTGACGAGGAATAACTGTTCGGGGTGTTGTTGAGCATAACGGATGAAGTCGTCCACATAGGGACGAATGGTTTCCACTCCGCCTTGCATCGTCGGAATAGCGTAACATTGGCCTGTCGGTCCGACGCCCACTCCCCACTCTGCTCCGAATTGCTCGAACGCAATCCGCGCTGCTCCTCCGCCATGCATGCCGGCGAGATTGCTACCGAAGACGAAGACTTCGTTCGGGCGAAGAGAAGTGATATATTCAGGTGTAACAGGTAGTGTCATAACGATGAGTTCAATTTGTCTTCACGAATGATTTTGGGCGCACTCTTGCCGGCAAGCACAAGGATCTTCTTGCCGTCACGATAGATATGCAACTGCCGCGAGCGGACAACCGCTGTCAGCGTCGGGTCTGCTTCTATCTGCTCGCGAATAGCACGATAGTCGCCGTCCGGAGCGAATAACTTCCGCTGCAAATGGCTGCACATATTGGTAGTGTCTATCGGCATGATTGCTGCTGTGGTGGTTTATTGAGTTATCTGCGTGCAAAGGTACTACTTTTTTCGGAGGTATGCAAGAAAAATCAAAGATTTTTGGTCTTTGAGGCGATTTTTGTGTGTCGGTTGTGTCTCGGTCTTCTCTCGGTCATCGCTCGGTGGAGAATGAACGAGTGAACGATTGAACGATTGAACGATTGAACGATTGAACGATTGAATGAACGAATGAAGGAATGAAGGAGCGCGCTAACATAGCTCATTGATAATCTCCTTGTCGGCGGGAAGCCACTTGACGGAATTGAGGGAAGATGGCGCGAGCCATTGGGCAGCTTCGTGCTCGAGGAGAGTGAAAGATGGGGTTTGGTCTGAAGAGTTGGTAGTTCGTTCAGCCAACCGACACTTGAAACAATGCATTGTGAGATGGAAGTTCGGATAATCGTAGTCGATAGTACGAATCAGTTCGCCCACTTCGATATCGGCATCCAGTTCCTCATGAATCTCGCGTCTGAGGGCCTGCTGCTGCGTTTCTCCGGGCTCGATCTTACCGCCTGGAAACTCCCACCAGTCTTTCCACTCGCCGTATCCGCGTTGCGTAGCAAAGATACGTCCGTCTGCATCGAAGATGACGGCTGCGACAACCTCTATTGTTTTTCTATCTGCCATCGGGATACGTTACTCAAAATCGTAGTAATGATAGATGATGTCATCTGCCATGTCAGCAGTCATATATGATTGTCCGCGTTCGGTATCCTTGATCGCATTGAGGACCAGATATTGCACACCCTTGTAGATGACAGACTGGCGCGCGTGCTGGTGTCCACACCACACGAAATCCACTCCGTAACGCGACAAGATATCTGTCAGTTCGTAAGTCTCTTCAAGCGCATAATTGGAGGTATGTCCTTGTGAGGCATCGAGTTTCCATATATGCGTGTGCGTGAAGACGATGATGTGACGGTATCCCTCTTGCGACTTAGCCGCAAGGATATTCTTGAGCCAATCGAGTTGGTCCTTACCCAACCGGCCTTCAGCCGAATCGACACAGATGAAGAGGTCGAGTTTCTTTGAGCCGTTATTGGTATCAAACCAATAAGTAGAGGTCCGGAAATAAGAGCGGTAGATATCCCATTGCTTGAAATAGATATCATGATTGCCGACGGTGAGGAATAGGGTGTCGGCTATCGTTTGGCCGGGGAAATGGACAATACTGTCGGCACAAGGGAAATTCTTCTGAGCATCGATGATATCGCCCAGGTGGATGGCCAGTTTGGGAGAAGCGGCTGCCTTGTACTGCGCCATGAAATAGTCGAGATTCTTGTGCGTACGGCGTGTGATATGGCTGTCGGCACAAGCGTAGATACGGTAGTTGTCCTGTCCCATATTGAGATGCATTTCACCGCGCGCAGCATTGTATGCAATGGATTGTTCGAAGCGCGTCTTGACAGTGGGGCCTTGCGGCGAGAACATACCTTTCATATCGAGGGTGGAATCCTCGTTAGTGCATGTGCAGAGCGATAGTGTACAAAGCAGAAGAATAGTTATAGCAGATAGTTTTTTCATTTTCCTGATTAGAATTTATACGTCAGACCTGCACGGAGTGTGGCTCCGTAGAAAGTGGCATCGAGGTGGAACATGCCGGCTGGTTTGCATTGCGCCGCCATGTTGATACGGAATCGGTCGGTCACATCGTACCAAGTACCGACAGAGAACAGGGGCTGCCACATGCGCTCCATCTGATAATCATCCACGTTGCTGAACATGAACGACAGGTTCCAGATATTGTTCTGCGGTCGGCAAAAGACCTGAATACGATACAACAGATTGAACGGTTCGGTTATATAGGTCTCATCGTTATACCAACTGCGGTCCCAATTATCCAGGACGCGGCAGTAGAGTCCCAATGTAACGGACACGTAATCCATGCGATAACCGACGCCGAGAGCAGCCGTGAAGTCGTTGACGCGGTTGCGTGCTACCGCGCGACATAGGATATCAGTCTCGGCAAACAACTCGCCCACCGGCATTGCGAATTTGGGACGCAGTTGCAACGCACCCGTAAAGACATTAGCCGTAGAGAACTGCGTCTTGACCTCCAACTCAAAATTCGGGTTGAGAGGCATATATGCCTGTAAGTCAAGATTGCCATGGTGTTGCCACGTGGTGTTGTAACTATACTCGCCCAAGAGGGTGATACTGAAGCGGTTATCGCCAAACACGGGTTCACCGGCATAGAGTGGCAAAGTCAATAAGACTGCTAATACTATTAAGATTTTTCTCATAATTGTACTATAGTTAGTCCGGCTCCGCCATGATTGACATCGCCGTCACCAAAATCAAGTGCTATTTGCCCGCGCTTGCGACGCATTCGGTTGAGATCGTTGAGGTAATCGCGTGTGAGCTGTTTGAGCGCGCCTGTACCTGTACCATGCAGGATAGTTACTTCTCCGGCTCCAACCATGAGTGCATCGTCCATATAGGCTATCAGTTTCTCAAGCGCCTCATCCGCGCGATAGCCACGCAGGTCGAGTGTTCGCGAGAAGGACAAAGTACGCTGACGCATCATAGACACACTGCCGGACTGTTTAGCACGAGCAGTCGAAGCAAGCGTATTGTTGTCCGGGGCCATATTGCCTTTGAGAACACGCAAGTCGCTCAGGTCTCGCAGCACTTTAGGCGCTTTCGTATTATGGGGAGCGGCAGGGGCATTGGGGGTCTTCTGCTTAGCAGGCGCAGCCACTTTCTCTTTCAGCTCCTCCACTTTCTTTCTTGCCGCCTTGGTACGCTCTTTGTCAGCTTTAGCCTCTTTGATCTCACGAATAGTGCGTTCGATAGTGGCATTGCTCTTCTGCAATAGGTCTTCAGCCTGGCGGCGTGCTTCATCGAGCATCTCTTTTTTCTTCGCCTTGATACCGCTCATCTGCTCGTCGTAGTGGGCGATACGTTCCTCAAGGGCTTTCTCCTTCTGGCGGATAGACTGACGTTTGTTCTCCCAATAGCGTTTGTCGCGTGCTATGTCCTGCAGTTGCTTGTCGTAGTCGATATGCTCCTCGCCCACCAAGTCGGTAGCGTATTGAATAATGGCTTCGCTCAGTCCTGTCTGGCGTGCTATCTCGATAGCAAAACTGCTACCGGCCTGCCCTATTGACAATTGAAAGAGCGGACGCATGGCGCCTCTGTCGTAGAGCATAGCGCCGTTCACCACATTAGGTGTCTGCTCGGCAAAATGCTTGAGATTAGTATAGTGCGTAGTGACGATACCAAAGGCTCCCTGCTGTACCAGTTGGCGCAATACAGCCTCAGCCAGAGCACCGCCAATGAGCGGCTCTGTACCTGTACCCATCTCATCGACCAGAAAGAGCGTGCGCGGGTCAGCCTGGCGCACAAAGGCTTTCATATTGCGCAGGTGGGACGAATAGGTGGACAGATCGTCCTGGATGGATTGTTCGTCACCTATATCTATCATTAGATTGTCGAACAGTCCCACCCGACTCTGTTCGCCGACGGGAACCAACATTCCGCATTGCGTCATATACTGCAGCAAAGCTACCGTCTTGAGACACACCGACTTACCGCCGGCATTGGGTCCACTGATGACGAGCACGCGGTTTCCCTCTGCGCGCAAACGGATGGAGAGTGGCACTACGGTTTTCCCTTGCGGCGCATAATGCAGATACAAGACAGGGTGACGGGCGTCGGCCCAATCGAGCATCGGTTCGCTTACTATCTCCGGCCGAATAGCATGTAGCGCCTCAGCAAGCGACACTTTCGCACTCAGAAAATCCACCTCAGCCAACATCTGCTGGCTAAGTATCATCTGCGGCACTTGCGGACGCAGTTGGTCGGTCAGAGCCTGCAGGATACGCACGCGTTCGCGGCGCTCGGCTCCCTCCAGTTCGCGTATATGATTGTTGGCATCCACCACCTGTTGCGGCTCGATGAAGACGGTCTTACCGGTGGCAGACTCGTCGTGAACGATACCTCCTATCTTACGTTTGTATGCCGGAGGAACAGGTATCACCAGACGTCCTTCGCGTAAGGTCGGGGCTGCGTCTGCATCCACCAGTCCATCGGCCTTGGCTTGGCGCAAGATAGAGGCCAAAGCGCGGCCGACACTGCCCTGCAGATTTGCCATCTCGCGACGTATACGCGCCAGTTCGGGCGAAGCATTGTCCGAGAGACGTCCGTAGCGGTCCAGTATATGGTCTATAGCTTGCACTATCGCTTTGAGAGTGCCCGGTGAGTCTTGATTATTAGGCAGTTCGCGCAGCAATGGATAGCGTGTCTCATCCAGATTGAGGAAGAATGACTCCAACTCGACCGCAAAAGCGAGCGACTTACGCAGATCGTCCAACTCGGTTTCGTCCATGAACAATCCTTCCACGCGGATACGTGCCAGCGACTCACGCATATCGTAGATGTCGCCACGCGGGAAAGTGAGCGACGTATCTGCTTTAGCCATGCGCATCTGGTCGGTCAACGCCAGCAGACGGCTCACCACATTGTAGTCCGTCTCCATCTGCATGGCCTCAACACGCTCGCGACCCAGCGGCGAGGCACAACGGCGACGCAACTCATCGCGGAGCACGATGAAGTCAATCTTTTGTTCTATGTTAGCGGGATAAATCAACCTAAAATACGACAGTCACTAATAACAGGTGCGCCGACAGCTTCGTTCAGCTTGCGCACTAATTCAAATCGGTTTTCGAATAACTGAGCCTTCAGAGCAGCACTATTGACGCGCACGATAAGCATTCCGTTGGTCACTTCGACGCTGCGCGTCAAACCGGTGACGACATCACCCATCACCTTCGGCCATGCTTCTTCCACCTGCACTTCCAGCAAGGTCTTCTCCAGACCGCTCTCGCGCAGGCATTGCACTAAGGCGTCTCCTATGGACAAAGAATTAGTTGATGCCATTGTCCTCCTCCTTCACTTTGCGCAGATAGAGTTTTTGACGCGTGCGGAAGACACGTATCTGCTTATCCAAATCATTCAGTTTACGAATGGCATCCATCTGCACGGCTTCGTCCTGGCAGATCTTCCAGAACGACTCGCCCGGACGCGTCCAGATATATGGTTTATCTTGCACGCCCATGGTTTTCTTCGGTGACAAGAATATACGTTCTCCGGCGGTCAAATTGCGACCTAAAGCATCATTGTCCTCACGCAGATCACGTTCACGCACGTTGAGACGGAAAGCCACGTTTGCGTACGTGTCGCCCTCGCGCGACATGACATAGACCACTCCGTTGTAACGTTTCTTTGGATGGCTGGCAAAGAAACTGTCGCGCTCCTGACGTGCAGTCATCGGCTCTACGTATTCCTGCTCTGCCGGAGCATTATGAATAACCATGATAGGATTCGAGCCATGGACGACTGTCGCTTTCAGGGGACGTTTACCGCTATTGGCAGTATTCTGAGCGGTACCGGCCGATTGCTGCGAAGCAGATGACTTGGTATTGGCAGCCTGCGGATTATAAGCTCCGGCGGGTTGGTCTGCTCCTATGGTATCCAGACGATAGTCTTCTATCAGTTTGATGAGTTTCTGCGGATAGAGTTTGTCGGTGGCATAGCCGCAAGCGCGCAACTGGTTGGCCCATCCCTCGTAATCCTCAACGGCTATCTCGAAGCACACCGCATAACGCGGACGAAGCAGGAATAACGAGTGATCTTCGTACGACTCAGACGCGTTTTTATATTTACGAAAACACTCTCCGGCTGTTTCATCATCGTGGTGATAGACCGCTCCGGTCCAACTGCTCGTGCACTTGATACCAAAATGATTATTCGCATCCACTGCCAGTTCGCTCTGTCCGGCAGCTGACTCCAGCAAGGCCTGGGCCATAGTGATAGAAGCCGGGATGCCGTGCTCTTTCTGCTGCTGAACCGCTACGTTTTTCCATTTGGCTATATAGTTCAGATAAGCGGTATTCTGTTTCTGCGCATTCGTAATGCTTGTCAGGCCCGCAAGGAGGGCAAAAAGTAGATATTTTTTCATAGTTTGACTGTGTTTTTTCAAAAAAGTCGCGCAAAAGTACAAAAAATCTTGCATATATCCAAAAAAAGTAGTACTTTTGCGCCGTAAAATGATTATTTTTATGAAAAAACAAGTTTTATTTGCATTATTGGCATTAGCAACAGTTATCGGTTTCAACTCATGCCGACGCACTAACTGCACATGCGATCACCACGAGCCGGAACCATGTAAATTCAATACATTCACATGTGACCTGCGCCTTGCATCGGCAGATTGGCAGTGGGACGATCAGAACCAACAGTTCTACTACCACTTTGAGGTTCCTGAGATGACATCAACCATCTACAACTATGGTGTCTTCACCGTTTATCGTGAGTACGGCAAGGGGACAAACGGTGCATATCAGGTAGCGCTGCCACAGACCATCTGCAACGCAGTAGAGGTTTCGGCAGGAAATTATGCTTACTATACGCAGCATATTGATTATGCATATGGTCTGGGATTCATAGAGATTATTCTCACCAATTCGGATTATTTCTACGACCAAAATGATTCAGGTCAATTGATCAATCCGGAATCAATGGATTTCCGCGTTCAGATCGTTTACTAATCGATCACTATCCAACGCGTATCTATTCATATTGCTGGTCCCTGTAGCGCAGAGACACGCGAACAGGTTCTACTCACCGCAGGTCAACTCAAAGAGGCTTGCGGTGAGTTGCCTTTTATCTTCCGCGCCGGCGTGTGGAAACCGCGCACAAGTCCCCATTCGTTTCAAGGCGCAGGCGACAAAGCGCTGGATTGGTTGCGCGAAGTGCAACAGATGGGTATTCCCGTGGCAACAGAAGTAGCGACCCCCAAACATATAGATGCAGCATCGCAGGCACAGATCGATTATCTGTGGATAGGTGCTCGCACAAGCGCCAATCCGATCGCAATCCAAGAACTGGCAGACGCGTTCAAACAACAATCATTCCGCCCGAAAGCTATTCTGATCAAAAATCCCGTGCAGAACGATGCCCAACTGTGGATTGGCAACATAGAGCGCCTTGAGCAGACAGGCATTCCTGTGATGGCCGTACACCGCGGATGCAGCCACAAACCTTGCTGGGCGATGGCGCACGCACTCCGTCAGGCACGGCCGGATATTCCGCTGATAATCGACCCGAGTCACATGGGCGGCAAAGCCGAACAAATACTTCCTCTGCTGAACAAAGCCGCTGAATTGGGCTACAACGGTACGATGGTAGAGGTACATCATTGTCCCGATGAAGCACGCTCGGACGCCAAGCAGCAAATAACACCGAACGCGTATCGGGGTATTCTCGAGACAATCCTAGACTATACTCGAGACAACTTCGAGACAGAAAGCGGACTCAACTGGCTGCGCGCAGAGATAGACGAAGCCGACGATCTGCTTTGGCAAACGATAGCCGAGCGAATGGATATCAGTCGCCGTATAGGTGACTGGAAACAAGCTCACGGCGTTGCGCCTTTACAACCCGAACGCTACAAACAAATAGTGGAAAAACGCCTGCAGTGGGCACAAGAACAAGGCCTGCCGAAAGATTTTGTAGAGCAACTCTTCGAAATCATCCATGCGGAGAGCCTGCGTATACAGAAACAGAAATAGCCGAGCATCACAACGCAAGGCGAACTGTCACCTTGACTCCATTTCTACCCCACCCGCCTACGCGACGACGCGCATGAACCATTTCGCCATTCGCATTCTGAACCATAATCGGCAATTCGTAGTCATTATACGTCAGACGGCGTACATAATCAATACGGATAAACTTAAAGATATTCTCAAACCCGGCCGTCAACTCCATGTACGGCAACCGACCGATGGGTGAAGACGTTGCGCCTGCTGTTACCAGAGTCGGATCCTTCTCGTCATAGACAAACGAAGACGTATTGTTAGGCAATGCGTATAATCCTTCGTTACCGCTTCGATATGGATTATTCTTATGCGTCAGACCGCCATAGATAGCAGAGAAACTGACCACACCACGCAATTGTAGTCGATTGATACCCGGTATGCGGTTGAGTATCCACCCTTTGAAATAATACGTCGCATAGAGCGAGACATAAGCATCGAACATAAACTCCATCGGCTGCATGAGATTGAATGCATTCTTTCCCAGCAGAATAGAAGTAGAGGCGGGAGGAAAGAATAACTTGGTGAACGGCACACGATTCCACACATAGCCCGCCTGCAGACGCGCGTCCAAATGACCGAACGAAGAGAACCAAAAACGTTTCTCCGCCGTCATTTCGGTGCGATTATACACAAATCCTCGCCCGCCGCCCGCCGGTGAAATTAATCCGCGGTCATCGAGATAACCGACCTGGTGACGCAACGAGATAATCGGTGCATCGTGATCCAGGGTCAACGATGTCTCTTCTCCCAAACGGTTAATAGGAATGTGCGCTCCCGGCATATAGCGCAACTCGGCGGACAACTCATAGTTATGATACGCATTGCTGCCGTGCCGATCCAACGGATGAAGCGTGGTATAAGTAGTCGAGTCCGTCCAATGCAAGCGATCATAAGTCATGGCTCCGGCCGACTCGTTATGCTCATAGCAGAAGGCGGCGCGCAGAGTCAAGTGGTTGTGGAACTCCCGCATATAATCCATCTGCGCACGAAAGACATATGCCACATTCTTGTCTGTCGGCTTGCTCGTCGGGATAGACATCAGTATATTATCACGCGAGAGAAATCCCGTCTGCAACCCGGGTTCTTCCACATCATATTGCGCTGACATAGAGATATAGTGCCGCAACGCTTCGTACTGATGATACCGCTTGGGATTGAACGAATACATCAGAGTAGCGTTATATTTGGGCCGCAAGTCTGTCGTACCGAACGCCACGTACGTAGAGAAGAATAACTGTGGATGGGCCTTGGCTGTCGTCTGCCCGCCTATACGCAAACGCACGCCCTCCAACTTATTCCACGACACTGTGTTATATATAGGTCCGAAATCCCATTTCGACTCATCCAGATGACCCGACAACTCGGTTCGCACATACTGAGTGGACAAGGCATCCAATGCTCTATAGAGCGCACCCGAATTGGGGTTGGTCTGGAATTCATCCACCAACGCTTCTACCGAGACCTCGCTTGGAGACAACGGCTCGGGACGATGTGCTTCCCAATAACTGACATCCGCAGCCGTAGCCGCCGGAACAGGCTGGTTGTTAAACTCTACGTCAAAATCAAAGTCGGCATATATCTTGGTCTGCCGCGCTAAAATCGTTTTCTTGCGACTATAGAGATAGAGTCGGCAGGCCGTGGAGGATCTATCCGGAGCCCAGAGACCATTGTCCAACCGCTTGTAATCTTGTTCCCATACCAAGTCGCTGACAAAATTCAGATTGCTGTGTTGCGGCAAGCGAATAGCGTAACGCTTGATCTTATAGGTTGAGTCATTCACAACATATAGGTGCCCTGCCAGCGAATAACTCTCTTCGTTCACCGGCAAAAACATCAGGTCGATAACCGAATCGCCGTCCAGCAAAATGGTATCACCCAGATAGTACTTGTAATAACTGACGGCCAGCGTAGTGGATAGCGGCGAGACGAAACGATTGAAGAGCAGATTCAGATCATTGTCAGTGATATCAACATCCGTAAATACGGCATCCATGTTCTGCTCCAGCGTCTCGGTAGATAGCGTGGTCTCAAGTCCGAATATTCGCTTGTGCTCTATATACTTGCGCTCGCGATGAGGACTATGCTGATAATACTCTTTCCCAATGTGCTCACGCATAGAGACCGGCAGCGACGGATAGACCGTCGTTGTGTCTATGTATTTCTCCAGAAAGCGCATATTGTGCCACAGAGACTTGTTGAAATCAGGAGTGAAATTCTCGACGGCAAAGGATGTTCGGCTATAGGTCTGCACACCGTAGCGGTCCGCGGACTTGACCTGGAATGAGTCTTTATGCGCTATCACCTGTTTGATCAGTTCTACAGCAGGATTGCCTTTGCGCCTATATGGAAGATTTCCGTTAGCTGGCGTCACCACTATATCTCTCAGTCCGATTTGCACATAAGGCTGATTATCGGTTGTCTCAGCCCGAAGGCCACAGACAACCGACAAACATAGTATCAGATATATAAACGAACGTCTTATGTGCATATAGAACTTTTACTTCTTCGTTCCCTTGTAGGCATTCTTGCCCACCTTAACTTCTGACGGGAACTCAGGCGCCTTCATGCTCTCGCAGTTCATGAAAGCACTATTGCCTATTCGACGCAAACTGGCCGGATAAGCCACACGGCGCAAGTTCTTGCAGCCGTAGAAAGCATTGTCGCCTATCACCTCCAGCCCGATATTCAACTGCACTTCGCGCAGGTTGCGGCAATGAGCAAAGGCACCGGGACCTATCACTTTCAGTTTCTTATTGAAGACAACACCGTGCAGATTCAGACACTGGCTGAACACATTAGCCTGCAGTTCCTCCAGACTCTCCGGTAAGCGGATTTCTTCCATCATCTTGCATTCGGCGAAAGCGCCGTTTCCGAGCACATGAATATGATCTACCAGGTCTATGCCGGGCAACTGTTGGCAATTACGGAAGGCATTGTCACCGATACGGAAAGTGGTCTTAGGCAGGAAGACGCGCTCCAACGACAAGCAACTTTCGAAGGCGCCGTCACCGATAGCATACAGGCCTTCCGGCAGATTGACGCGATACAGACGCGAGCATCCCTGACACATCTGCTTAGGTATAGCGTTTATCTTCTCCGGCAACGTTATCTCACGAATGATTGCACAACCCGCAAAAGCCATCTCACCGATGAACTCCAGCGAATCCGGCAACTTGAATTCCTCCATCGAGGCACAGCCGGCAAAAGCTCCGTTGTCTATGCGACGCAGATGAACCGGCAGATCCAGATGCTTGATACTATTGCATTTGAAGAACGTACCTTGCTCTATCACAGTCAGGTTGTCACTCAATATCTGGCCACGCAGATTACAGCAACCATAGAAAGCGCCCATTCCCAGATGAAGCAGTTCGCGAGGCAACGTTGCGCTCTTGAGCATCGTACAACCATAGAAGGCAAAATTCTGCACATCTGTCACCGACGTCGGAATGACCACTTCCGTCAGGTTCTCACATTGATAGAAGGCTGCTGTCGGGATGAACGTGATAGACGAAGGTATCGTTACCGTAGTCAATCCCTTGCGGTTAGCAAAAGCGCGCTCTGCTATCAGGCGAACAGGATTCTTGCTCTTGAAGACAAAGTTAGCCGGCAACTCATCGTTGGTTGCCACCAGACAATCGTCCAGATAGAGCGCACCCTTTTTCCATTTATTCTCATTAAGCCATATTCCACTACCGGTGAATACATCTTCGCCGATGGATGTTACCGATTGAGGTATCTCTATTTTCTCCAGATTCTTGCAATCGCGGAAGGTCTCGTGGTCTAGACGTTTGATTGTATCTGTCAGTTCGATGCGCGTGAGCGTCTTGTTGCCCTGGAAAGCTCCCGCTGCAATGATTCGCGTACCATATGGCAATTCAAAACGCGGCTTGATAGTCTTGTCTGTTGCTATCAACACACTGTCTATCCACAGATAACCGTCCACCCATTTCTCCTTGTCGGTCATAATGCCCGTTCCGTCAAAAGCAGAACGATAGACGCGCTGCAATGTCTTGGGGAATACAATGTTCTTCAGGTTCTTTGCGCCCTTGAATGCCTTGTCGCTGATAGCCACTACGGTGTACTTATCTTGGCCAACCACTATCTGTTCGGGGATAATCAACTCACCCGCCACTTTCGGATTAGATCCGACTTCTGCGGTAAAGAATATGTCGTCCAAAACGTAGCGCACCTCCTGATATACAGCCTCGGTGGCCATGGCACTCATACTACTCACAACGGCTGCCACTATCGCAAGCTTGCGAGCCGATGCGGATAAAGCGGATAAAGATAGATTCATTTCTTATAGTGTTTTTGGGGTTAACCGATTAAGAAAAAATGTCCTTCCAGTCGAAGGATCGTATAAAATATAATCAATCTGTTCTTCAGACTCTGCCCGTGCATGCGCATATGCAGTACATGTATTACTTTCTGCTGTGCTTTTAAATGCGGACGAGAGGTCGTACTCTGCGGATTGCGGGTGTACAAATAGCCTGCATATCGGATTGTATGACATTTGGCTCCGCTCAACCACAAATCTACCGAGAAAACCACATCCTCATATATCATCCCTTCCGGGAATCGCAGTTTGCCGTCTTTGAATAGTTCTCTACGATACAAACGCGCACAAGGCGAAGTAAACTGATAGCGATTGTGCGGCAAGTGGCGCGGACCGACAGTCCAGCCCTTGTCTGCTCTGTCGCGAGTACGGCGACAACCGCTCTGCACATAGTCATATTTGCCTTTGCGCATCACTTTCAGGTGACGCTCACACCAGTCCGGCGCCAAACGATCGTCTGCATCCACAAACGCAATATACTCACCCGTAGCATGTTCTATGCCCAGATTGCGGGCTGCCGATTGGCCGGCATGCAACTGACTGAGCAATATGATCTGTCGCTGAGGATCATCCTCATGGCGCTTGGCGTACGATGCCGCTATAGCCGGACTATTGTCCGAACTGCTGTCATCCACCAGGATGATTTGCAACGCCTCGCCGGTTATCTGCGCAACAACCGAGTCCAGACATGCCGGCAAAAATGCCTCAGCATTAAATATTGGTATTATTATACTTATCATCTTTTATCCTCTTAGAGAACGGTTTAGGTCCCCATTCCGGCTGCAAAAATACTGCTTTTTTGTCATATGCGCAAATTATTCCTCACTTTTTTCAAAAACCATATTTCCACTTAGCACTCCTCAAAATGTACGATTTTTAAGATTTTCCGTTTCCTGTAACTATCGAAGGCATATCGAAGGCATGTCGAGGTTATATCGGGGTTATTTCGGGGTTTTGTCTTCCGTACTTCCGCCTCAAAAAAGTGTCATTTTTTAAGATTTTCACATTCTTGTCTTCTTCTCACACATTGTTCTGCCAGCGGATAATATTCCGTCCCTTCGAAATGCTTCAGCAACAATTCATCTTCAGAAAGTCTTGCCGGATTATGCGATTCAGGTGAGTTGTTTTTTTCTTTGTACGGAGTCCAACGATAAACTACTTCTCCCTTCTTGTTGATGTATTGATAACTATTATCGTTATTATCGTGAATCAAGCACAGCCCGTTATGAAAGACCGTCTCGGGCTGTTGTCCTTTTTCTAACGAGAAGAGAGTTTCTCCCTGCATGTTGATTAGTTTAAAATATGAGTATTCAATATTCTGTTCCTTTGTTTCGCTTAGTTTGTAATCAAGAACCCACGCCACACCATCATAAAATGGCTCTGAATGAGAAAATGGACCTTGTATTTGTATCTCGCCATTCCGATCAATATAGCAGGCTGAATAACCACAATCCGTTATCCGCTGGATAGGCATAAGACCTCCATCGCCGAAGAATGCATAGCCTCTAAAAATAGGCTCTGTTATTTTTCTTCCTTTAGTGTCCATCAAACCACATAACCACATACCAGATCGCATCTCACTATATACCAAACGGTTTTCTCCCACTGGAGACAAAAAATTGTCATAAATGGTATCTATTACCAACTTACCTTTTGTATTTATCGCTCCATATTTACCCTTCCATAAAATTGCAGCTACTCCATCACAGAAATTAAATAGTACTCCATTCTCGTTTCTTTCAGGAATAACTAATCTGCCATGTCTATTTATATAACCATTTGATGTTGCAGCCAATCCATCTTTTGTCATCGGTTCAATATTGTCATAGACGCCTTTGGAAACGATTGGCTTAAAATGGTCATTGAGCATGCCAGCCCAGCACTGATAGAAATAGCCATTGCCATCATTAAAAAAATCATAATTATTGCCATATCTCAAGCATCCATAATAGAAATAATCATCACATACTTCTCCTTCCGATGCGGTAAAGACAATCTTGCCTTCTCTGTTGATAAACGCATCCCTTCCGTCTTTTAGAACTACTTTTGCCTTACCGCAACTGAATCCGTAAGCATTCTGATACTGTGCCGGTATTACCATTTCTCCTTTTTCGTTAATATATCCCCATAGGGCACAGGTGTCCGTTTGAGCTGGCCATAATAAGGTCTTGTCCTGCTCAGGAGTGCTGTTAAATTGATTGTCGCAGCTATTCAGACAAAAGAATGCTGCCATAAGGATTGCAATCAGGCTAATCTTTTTCATTCTGTAACTTGTTTTGACTATTTTGAATTCTCTTTTGCCAGTTTGATGACCTCTTCTGCTATACGGCGGGCCGAATCGGTCTGCGCCAGTTGAAGCACATTGGTATGTAATGTCTCCAGTTGTTCTTTGTCCTTAATCAAACGCAAAGCCGTACTTATCAGTTGCTCGCCAGCATCCGCGTCACGCACGAGTACGGCGGCTTGCTTATTAACCAACGCCATGGCGTTGTGCGTCTGGTGATCTTCTGCCACATTAGGCGAAGGAACCAAAACTGCCGGCTTGCCCAGCAAGCATAACTCGCTGATAGAGCTGGCTCCGGCACGCGAGATAACCAAGTCGGCCTGCGCATAGCGGTCCGGCATGTCACTCAAGAAATCCAAACACTCTATATTCTTCGGGCTGCCGACTTCTTCCCACGCCGCCTTGCACTTGTCATAATATATCTTACCTGTCTGCCAAACAACCTGTATATCCGTTTGGCTCAACTGCGGCAACGCGGCTTTGACCGCCTCGTTGATAGTGCGCGCACCCAGACTGCCGCCTATGATCAGCAACGACGGATGGCCTTCCTCCTTGCGCTTTCCGCTTGTCAGGTTCTGACGAACGGGATTGCCTGTCAGGATGATCTTGTCTTTCGGGAAGAAACGTTCCATTCCCTCATATGCCACGCATATCTTAGCCGCGTCATCCTTGAGCAACTTGTTGGTAACGCCCGCAAAACCATTCTGCTCTTGCAGCAGAATTGGAATACCCATTCGGGCTGCCATCTTCATTGCCGCTCCGGAAGCATAACCTCCAACGCCGACTCCCACATTGGGTTGAAAATCACGTATCACGCGGCGTACTTGTATCATGGAGCGCAACAGGTCCCACAGTACAGAGACATTCTTCCATGGCTGGGCACGATTGAATCCGCGGACGGGAAGTCCAACTATCTTATAGCCCGCCTGCGGCACACGCTCCATCTCCATGCGACCGAGTGCTCCCACAAAAAGAATATCTGCCTCCGGATCCAATTCGCGCAAGGCATTGGCTATACTGACTGCGGGGAAGATATGTCCTCCGGTTCCCCCTCCGGATATAAGATAACGCATTTTATTAATTGATAATTGATAGTTGACAATTGTTAATTGTTCTTTCTTCTTTGAGCAGACTTGCCTGCAGCCATTCTTTTTGAGCACGAAGGATTACCCGCAGCCATCCAAATCGAGCAAGGTCTATTGCTTTTACTCTTCGCGCGAAGCAATCTTGACTATCGCATCGCGGACGCTCTCCATGAGCCAAAGCGGTGTGCTCGTTGCACCGCATATACCCACTTTCATTTCTTCCAACGCGCTGCCGGCATTGAGCAATACCTCCTTATCCACCTCGTCCGGCGAACTGACAAAGAACGTATTCGGATTGGCCGCCAGACAATGGTTATAGAGCACTTTCGCATTGCTGGATTTCTTTCCTCCCACAAAGAACACCACATCGTGCGAACGTGCAAAATCTTGCAACTGTTGCACACGGTTAGCCACGTTACGACAAATCGTGTCATGCACCTCCGGCACTATAGGCGAGTGCTGATTATCTATGGCCGCTTGGATAGCCTCAGCCAATGCATGAAAACCTTCTACACTCTTGGTTGTCTGCGAGAAAAGATAAATCGGACGATGGAAATCCAGTCGGTCTATCTGCTCCGGCGTCTCTATAACGATAGCCGTGTTATTGGTTTGTCCCTGTAGTCCGATTACTTCGGCATGTCCCGCTTGCCCGTAGATGATGATCTGCGGCGGTTGTGCTTCATCGCCTTTGTGCTGCTCATAGCACGCACGGATTCGGTCCTGCAGTTTCTTGACCACCGGACAGGTGGCATCCACTATATTGATTTTCCGTTGACGAGCAATCCAATAAGTACTGGGCGGCTCACCGTGAGCACGCAGCAAAACACGCGAACCGGACGGCAAAGTGCGCAGATCATCATAATCGATGGTCTGTAAGCCCAGTTGTTCCAGACGCGCCACTTCCTGACCGTTGTGCACTATGTCTCCCAAGCAGCACAAGGCCCCGTTTCGGAGTTCCTGTTCTGCTGTCCGGATAGCGCTGGTTACACCAAAGCAAAATCCACTATGTTGGTCTATATCTATGGACATCTATTCTTCCGCGAATAACCTGATATCAACTATTCGCACAATGTTTGTCGTACAGGTCTATGATAACTTGCATCTGCTCATCAGGTGTCATCTCACTATTATCCACCACGATGGCATCTTCTGCTTGGCGAAGCGGCGATTCGGCACGATGCGTATCACGGTAATCGCGATCGTTAACATCGGCCAGCACATCTTCGTACTGGGGATGCTCGCCCTTGCCCACCAGCTCGTCAAAGCGGCGTTGCGCACGCACTTCAGGGCGCGCAGTCAAAAAGAGTTTGAGATCAGCCTTAGGAAAAACGACCGTGCCTATATCTCGCCCGTCCATCACTACGCCTTGCGTCTGGCCCATCTGCTGCTGTTGAGCCACCAGAAAAGCACGCACTTCCTTGATCTGTGATATCTCGCTGGCACGATTACCCACCTCCAACGTACGGATTCGGGACTCAACATCCTCGCCGTTGAGCGTGACATGCTGAGCATCGCCAACCTGAATAAAATTGATGCGTATATCGTTGAGGGCCGCAATGATATCAGCCGACTGAGTCAATCCGTGAAGGATAGTGTATAGACCGATAGCGCGATACATAGCACCTGTATCAACGTACGTTAGATGAGCATACTTGGCCAGCGACTTGGCAATAGTTGATTTGCCACACGAGCTGTAACCATCAATAGCAACAATTGTCTTTTTCATTTGAAAAGTCTGATATATTGGCAGATTACATGTTTTATTTCAGCAACGAATTGATATCCAGCGACAATCCCGCTTGGTATGAGAAATTGGACTTGGTCAACTGGGCTATAGCAAAATCGACGCGTACCTGCTTGATACGCACACCGGCTCCCAGCGAGAAACCGGCAAGCGAACGTTGATCCACCAGATTCAGTTCGGCACGGCGGCGGTGGTTATAACTCAGAGCAACATAGAACTTCTCACTCTTAGGCGTTATTTCCACCGACCAAATAGTGTGGCGGAACATCATATCATACCACTTGATATCGTGCGAGATAGCATCGCTGGTCAGCACAGACTTGTCAAGGCTCGTCCACTGATAATCCAGACGCCAGGTCTGCATATTATGTATCTGCAGATGAAATCGTATAGGCGCGTGCTTGACACGATAGGAGAGACCTAATTGCAAATTAAGCGGCAACATCTCATGATTAGACCCGCCCTCTTCGGAATAGAAACCTTTGAGCTGCCATCCTATATTCTGCAGGACCAATCCCATTTGGAAAGTAGAATCAGGTATCTGATAGTGCAATCCCACGTCCGCTCCAATTGCAAATGACGAATAGGCCTCATAGATACTATAGACCGGTTTGAGCGTCACTCCGACCTTCCAACATGGATGCAACTGACGCGCATACATGACATCTATCAGAATATCCCTGGCTCCAAAACTGCCACCCAATAGATTACCATCACGATCAGCATAGAGCATTTTGCCGTAATCGAGATAGTGAATGCCGACTGCAAAATAGTTCGGCTTGTCCGGTGCATCAGAATTATCTTTTCTGAATGCAGGTATTTCCCCGAAATTATGTCCGTACAGCACAGACCCGAACATTGTACCCGGCAGGTAATACGAGAAATTGAGTTGCAGCACTTTATCTGTACTGCCGTTGAGCAGAGCCGGATTACACATGCCCATAGAGATATCACCGTCACTCAGACTGACATTACAACCTCCGAGTGCATTCACACGAGCCGAAGCCGGCAGACTCATAAAGGAGAACACCGATCGTCCCGCGCTGGACACCTGGGCCACCGCCGAACCATAGCCTGTCAGACTGCTAATGAGCAACCCGCATAGCATACATAGTATGAAACGCATCCATTTCTGCATTTAAAATCGGGCGCAAAGGTACAACTTTTTTTCGATATACGCAAAGCTTTTGCATATTTTTTCAACACAACCCATTTTACCCCACTTTTTGACAAAATGTTAATAAGCGCACTAATATGCTGATTTATAGTATATTTATGCGGTTCGAATAACGTAGAAAACATGTTGATAAAACAATTGATAACTTTTTTTGTGGGGAAATGTGGTGTATTCGAAATATTTTTTGTATCTTTGCAGCGATTTTTTTATTAAGGTATGAGCACATTTGTAGGAAACATAGAAGGACGTTTGGACGAGAAGGGACGAATATTCGTACCTGCTGCTTATCGTCGCATTCTGGCTGAAGCGGAAAGCAAACGTATCGTCATGCGGCGCGACACGGACAACGAATGTCTGATGTTCTACCCGGAACAGGTGTGGAACGAGAAGGTAAGCCAGCTGCGCGAGGCATTGGACGAGTGGGATCCGGAAGATCAGTTGATCCTCATGCAGTTCATGGCTGATGCCGAATACATGGAATTGGATGGTCAAGGGCGCATTTTGTTGCAAAAAAAGAACCTGGAGACTATCGGCGCGCAGCAAGATGTGCTGTTCGTCGGCATGCTGGACAGATTTGCTTTGTGGGCTCCGACCAAGTTTGCCGACAAGCGCTTGAGCCAAACCGAACTGGCTGCACGACTGCGCAGCAAAATGACAAAAAAATGACGAGGCCTTATCGAGGTTTCTTCGGGGTTTTATCGGGGTTTCTTCACAAACCTTCTAACTAATTTTTAGAGAACAATTATGGCAGACACTTATCACATACCGGCTATGCTGGCGGAAACGATTGCAGGTTTGAATATCAAGCCCGACGGTGTCTATGTGGATGTGACTTTCGGAGGCGGAGGACACAGCCGCGCTATCATGGAGCATCTGAAAGCCGACGGCCGGCTCTTCTCTTTTGACCAAGACGCAGACGCCCTGCAGAATGCCATCGATGATGAGAAATGGGAGTTTGTACATAGCAATTTCCGCTACTTGCGCAACTGGATGGATTATTACGGAGTAACCGAAATAGACGGACTGTTGGCTGACTTAGGAGTGAGTTTCCACCATTTTGATTGCCCGGAACGCGGTTTCAGTTTCCGCTTTCCCGCTCCGTTGGACATGCGCATGAATCAGACGGCCAAACGGACGGCTGCAGACGTAGTGAATAGTTATAGCGAGGAGGAACTGGCGCGCATCTTCTGGCTGTACGGCGAGATGAAAAATGGTCGCGGCGTTGCCAAAGCCATCTGCAAGGCGCGCACGCAGAAAACCATAGAGCGAACCGAAGAACTGGTGGCTGCCTCACGCATACCGGCCGAGATGAGCAAAGAACTGGCACGACTGTTCCAGGCCCTGCGCATAGAGGTGAATGACGAGTTGGGTGCGCTCAGAGAAATGCTCGTGGCTGCACGTGACTTGCTGAAACCGGGCGGACGAATAGCCATACTCACGTACCACTCGCTGGAAGACAGACTGGTGAAAAATTTCCTGAGAAGCGGCAATCTGGAAGGCGAGATAGAGAAAGATTTCTACGGCAATATACTGACGCCGTTTAAGTTGATAGAGAAAGGACGCGAGGCGAGCGAAGAAGAAGTAGAGCGAAACCCGCGAGCCAGAAGCGCCAAACTGCGTGTGGCAGAGAAAAAATAGAGAATGGCAGATACACAACAAATACAATCCTGGCTGAACGGCGATTTTCTGCGGAGTCGCCGCTTACGGGCACAATACCCTCTAATCGGACTGATTGTGGGATTGTTTTTTATTTATATATTGACTGGATATCAGTCTGTACGTCAGCAACATAAACTGACTGACACCAAGAAGGAAATGATGGACGCCAAGTTCAGATACATGACCATTAGTGCGGAACTGATGAACACCACTCGCCAGTCGCAAGTGACCGAGGCGCTCCGCGCACAAGGAAGTGCACTGCAGGAGAATACAGTGCCGCCGGTGAAGATTGAACGCCCGGCAACTACCTATATACTGAAAGGCAAATAAAACAAACAGCACGAACAGAGAATGTCGGACGAACAGAGAAATACGGTTTGGCGGTTTGCGATAATCTTTATCGTTATCCTTCTCGGCTTTGGAGCCGTGATAGGTAAGATTGTCTATATCCAGGCCGTTGAACGCGATGAATGGCTTAAGGTCGCTGAGAAACAAGTGCCGACACATCGCCCTATTCGTGCCACACGCGGAAATATCTTGGATTGCCATGGTCAGTTGTTGGCCTCAAGTATGCCGCAGTATTACATGTACATGGACACGCGCGTTCCGGCTCTGCACGAGAGGAACGGCAAACTCTTTAACACCTATATCGATTCGCTGTGCCTGGATCTCGCTACCATAGTTGGCGACCACTCCCAGAGCGAATATCGCCAGCGCATAACCAACGCGTACAACCGCGGCGAAAAACGACTGAGGGTGTGCGACCATCGCATCAACTACTTGCAACGCAGAGCGCTCGAACAGAATGCGCTGATCAAGAAAGGCAAATACAAGAGCGGCGTGCTCTTTGAGGACCAACACCGCCGCATCAAGCCGTTTGGTATCCTCGCCAGCAGAACGATAGGCGGCATCTACGGCGAAGACGGCGTGGGCAACTCGGGACTGGAGAAAGGGTTTGACACCCAGTTACGAGGCAAGGACGGTATGAGCAGCATTCAGAAGATAGGCGGACGATACGAACAAGTTACTGTGAATGAGGCAGTTGACGGCATGGATATAGTCACCACCATAGACGCCAACCTGCAAGACATAGTGGAGAAGGCACTTATGACCAAAGTGTCGGAGAAAAGTGCCAAATGGGGTTGCTGCGTACTCATGGAGACCCAGACAGGTTACGTACGCGCGATAGCCAATCTGGACCGCTCGGAAGAAGGTAACTACTACGAGGCGCAAAACCATGCCGTACAACGCGTCGAACCCGGTTCGACCTTCAAGACCGTGGCTCTCGTGGCCGCTCTGGATGACGGCAAGATAGAGATAGACGACACCGTGAGCGTCACCCGCCATCCGTGGCAGTATTTCTCTGCCAAGCACACCGATGCTCACCCGATGGACACGATGCTGACGGTTCGCTCGTCACTCGCCGTCTCGTCCAACATCGCATTGGCCAAACTGATCACACGCAGTTACGAAGGATCCGCTAAGAAATTTGTCCGCCGAATAGAGCGAATGGGCCTGATGGACAGCGTCTTTTGCGAGATTCCGGGCGCAGACAAAGCACGCATAGACGTACCCAAAGACACTGTCACTCTCAGCAAGATGTCGTACGGCTACTCCGTCGAACTGAGCCCGATGCAGATACTTATGTTCTACAACGCTATCGCCAACAACGGAAAGATGATGCGCCCGATGCTGGTCACCGGCATCCGGGAGGACGGAGAAAACAAGGTGACGTACAAACCGGAAACAGTCAAGTCGTCTATCTGCAGCAAAAGCACACTGCACGACATTCAAGGCGCACTGCACGACGTCGTCTGGGACAACCATCTGGGCACAGCCTCAGCCAAGCCCTGGAGCAAGAAGGCGCAGTCGAACCTCGTATCCATTGCAGGAAAGACCGGAACGGCTCAGTTGTTCATTCCCGGACATGGCTACTCGGGCAAACACCACAGAATGACTTTCGTGGGGTATTTCCCCGAGGAGAATCCGCGATACACCTGTATCTGCATGATAGAGGACCCGCAATTCCCGTACGACGCAGGTATGGACTGCGGCAGCACGGTCAGAGTCATCGCAGAGAAGACCATGGCATATACGGGATGCTACATCTTCCGCGAGGGCGTGAGAGTGCTCGACAAAAGATAAGCTTTTGATGATAATTGGCAAAATAGTAGTTTTATGTTACTAAACGATTTATTACGCGCGATCGAACCGATAGAGGTACTCGGGCGAACAGACAAGGAGATCAACAGTCTGCATTTTGACAGCCGACAAATAGGTCCGGGAGACCTGTTTGTGGCTCAGGTGGGAACGGCAGTGGATGGACACGCTTTCATCCATAGCTGCGTGGCTAACGGGTGTGCGGCTGTCGTACTGTCGGACAGACGGTTCATGCCTAAGAAGGAAGAGAACACAACCTATATTCTGGTAGATAACACAGACAAGGCCTTGGGGCTGCTCGCTTCCAAATGGTTCGGCGAACCGAGCAAAAACTTGAAACTGGTGGGCGTCACCGGCACCAACGGCAAGACAACGATCGCCACCTTATTATATAAACTCGTGCGCGCGTTAGGACACAAGGCCGGCTTGCTCTCCACAGTGGTCAATTATGTCGAGAACGAAGCTATACCGGCTACCCACACCACGCCGGACGCAATCGAACTGAACGGACTGCTGCGCAAGATGGTGGATGCCGGGTGCGAATACGCCTTTATGGAAGTGAGCAGCCACGCCATCGCACAAGAGCGCGTAGCAGGCCTGGACTACGATGGGGCACTATTCACCAACCTCACACGCGACCATATAGACTACCACAAGACTTTCGACAACTATCGCGACACCAAGAAACGACTGTTCGACGGGCTCAAGAATAGCGCTTTTGCTATCACCAACAAGGATGACAAGAACGGCCTGGTGATGACACAGAACTGCCGGGCTAACGTGCACACCTATTCCACCCGCTCGCTCGCAGACTACAAGGCGCAGATTCTCGAAGAAGGTTTCGATGGCATGCTCCTCAATATCAACGGCAAAGAGGTCTTCGTTCCGCTGGTGGGCCGATTCAATGTCAGCAACCTGCTCTGCATCTACGGCGCTGCAGTGTGCTTGGGATTTGACGAGATGGAAGTGCTGCGCGTACTCTCTACGCTGACTCCCGTGAACGGACGCTTCGAAACGATTCATAGCGACAAGGGATGGACGGCTATCGTCGATTATGCACACACGCCCGACGCGGTGGACAACGTCATTCAGACCATCCGCGAGATCAAGCGCGAAGGAACCAAACTGATTACCGTCGTGGGCTGCGGGGGAAACCGGGACAAGGGCAAACGACCGATGATGGCACAGATTGCCAAACGGGGCAGCGAGCAACTCATCCTCACTTCCGACAACCCGCGTGACGAAGAACCGCAGGATATCCTCAATGATATGAAGGCCGGACTGACGGAGGAAGAACTGCGTAGCACACTCGTAATCGAGGACCGCGCTACGGCTATCCAAACGGCATGTACGCTCGCCCAAAACGGAGATGTTATCCTCATCGCCGGCAAGGGACACGAGGATTACCAGATTATCCGGGGCGTCAAGCATCACTTCGACGACCACGAGGAAGTTAAAAAATATATTTGACACCTCCATAGCAGCGTAAATAAGAGCTTAGTTTGCATCTATCCTTTTGATAATCCGCTGTCGACTACGATAGATACACGATAGATACACGATAGATACACGATAGATACACGTTAGATATACGATACATATACGATAGATTATGCTGATAAACCCGTGTCCAGACTTGTCCTGAGCCGGGATGATAGCGACTTTTTACCCTGATAAAACCTCGACAAAGCCCCAACAAAACCTCGTGCAAACGTTACAAACACCACCAGACCCAAGTGCTCACAACGAGGCGACACCTCCTGTGTCATCCGGACGAGAACGATAGAATCCTGTGATGCAAGCATGAATTTCTAACGTTTCGCCGAAGGCGGACCATCTTAACTCTTTAACGTCGCGCAAGCGATCATCTTAACGAAAAAGCGTCCTTCAAGGCGTTTTTTTTGCGTATTATTTGCACATATCAGAAAAAAGCACTACCTTTGCAGTCGCAAAGGTTTTTAGAATATGTTATTGTCTGAAATTATTAGTGAAATCAAGCCCATCCATGTGATGGGACAATTGGATAAACACCTCAATATTCGCCATCTGCTTACCGACAGCCGCGAATTGCAGGCTACCGGTGAGAACGATGAGGCTCTCTGCACGTTGTTCTTTGCGCTGACTACTAACAAAAACGATGGAGCCAACTATATCCCCGACCTCTACGCACGCGGCGTGCGCGCCTTCGTCCTTGTTAATGGCTCGTGGCTAACTGCCAACAGCCAGTGGGTGATGGACCACGACGACGCCGCATATATTGTTGTTCAGAACTCTCTTGCCGCGCTTCAGGACTTAGCCGCTTTCGTGCGTTCACGCTTTAACGGCACTGTCATCGGCATAACCGGCTCTAACGGCAAAACGGTCGTCAAAGAGTGGCTCTACCAGTTGCTCAAAGATGACTACCGCGTCGTCCGGTCGCCTAAGTCCTACAACTCCCAGATAGGTGTGCCGCTTAGTGTTTGGCAGTTGGCTAACTATGCAGATAATCAGCCGGATAAACCTGTCATCGCTATCTTCGAAGCCGGCATCTCACAGCCCGGAGAAATGGAGCGACTCGAACGTATCATTCGCCCGACCATAGGAGTCATAACCTATATCGGACATGAGCACGATGAGAATTTCGACTCCTTGGAGCAAAAACGTGCTGAGAAAATGCAACTCTTCGTTCATTCTAAGCAGGTTATTGAAGACCCGACTCACCAGAATGTACGCACTTGCGCTGCTGTCCTCCGTGCGCTCGGATACGACGAAGAGACCATCGCGTCGCGCATCCTGCAACAAACACACGAAACGGTCTTGGAGGTCAATCTGTCCGCGCTTGTGGAGAATGTCCGCTACTTCCGTAGCAAGCTCCGACCGGAAACCAAACTCACCTGTATGGTCAAGGCGTTTGCTTACGGAACCGGTAGTATCGAAGTCAGCAAGGCTCTGCAAGCAGCCACAAGAACGAATGCCCAAGGTGCCTCCGTGCCATTAGTCGATTATCTGGCCGTTGCCGTTGCAGACGAAGGAGTGGAATTGCGCCGCGCAGGAATAACATTGCCGATCATCATCATGGACCCCGAAGTGGCAGCCATGGATCTGATTCTGGAGAATAATCTCGAGCCGAACGTCTATTCACATCAGTCGCTCAAGACTGTTATGGCTGCCGCCGAAGCCAAGGGGCTGGAGAATGTACCTGTTCATATCAAGATTGATAGCGGTATGCACCGTCTCGGATTTTACAAGGAAGACATGCCTTGGTTGATAGAAGAATTGCAACATACCAAGGCCGTCCGCGTTGCTTCTGTCTTCTCGCACTTGGCAGGTAGCGATGAGCCGCAGTTTGACGATTTCACGCTCCAACAAATCAACTATTTTGATGCCTGTGCAGAGGAACTGAAGAAAGGACTTTCATCCGGTAACCATTCGCCATATACCATCATTAAGCATATCTGCAACTCTGCCGGTATAGAGCGCTTCTCTGATTACCAGTTCGATATGTGCCGACTCGGTATCGGCATGTACGGTTTCTCCTTCGATGGAGCTCAACTACGCAATGTCTGTACGTTGCGCACAACTATCCTTTCTGTCAAGACTGTTAAGGCCGGCGAGACCATCGGTTACGGACGTCATACCAAACTGTCCGAGGACCGCGTCATCGCAGTTATTCCTATCGGCTATGCTGATGGCTTTGACCGCCGCTTCTCCAATTACGGCGGAGAAGTATGGGTGCGCGGCAAGCGTTGCCCTGTTGTCGGCAATGTCTGCATGGACCAAGCTATGATAGATGTTACCGGCACAGACGCACGTCCCGGCGATAGTGCAGAAGTGTTTGGCGATAAAATGCCGCTACAGGAGTTGGCTGACAAACTCGGCACAATCACTTACGAAATCCTGACTTCCGTCAGCCGCCGCGTCCAACGCGTCTATTACAACGAATAGTGTAATTAAACCTATCATATACACAAAATAAGCGTCCTCTCGGGCGCTTATTTTTGTAAATATGTGCAATCACCAATTGGCAATCGCCAATTCGAAATCACTCTTTGTCTGTGACTCGTATTTCATAAGGCATCAACTCTCCATATGCATAGATACCTTTGCTATATCGAATACTAATCCACAAAGTATCAGTTCCGGGATTAAGTGCATGAATGGTTGTGCTGAATCCCGTCTCGTTGGAAATAGAGAACACAGGCTTTGCCTCGTTTCTAGATTCACTATAACTATAACTTGCACTATTTACATCGCTCACGCTAGCTACCATACTATCGCCTACTGTCATAATAAGCGGATTTTCGATGTGGATTTGTGGTCTTTGGTTCTTGCACGATGTTAAAAACAGTCCTAAAAACAAGAAGGACAAATATAAAATCTTTTTCATGATTTAAGAATGGAACTAATCAAAGTTAAATTTTACACTATATTTATCTAGTTTTCCTTCGTCAATAACTTTGTTTATAGCATTTACAATATCGTCAATCGTGAGTTCTTCGCGTTTCTTTTTCGTGATTTTATCCAAACTAAATCCTTCAAAACATCTTCCTTCTGAATAGATTTCGCCTTCGTGACACAATATCGGCAGTTCCAATGGGTTCGTATCACATATATCCTTCCATTTGCCATTTCGTACGGATTTATGTCCGATTCCATGAATGTTTGGATATGGATAGTAGGCGTAATAATGGTCGTGCAAAGCAATCACTTTTTCTTCGGTGGCCAATTCGCATATATCATAAGTCTCTCCGCCACCGAAATATGGTTCATCTCTTATAAGTTTCGGGAAGTTATATATACCATTCATAATGTGCGAATTGTCGCCACTATTATCTACAGTAATAATATAATCTTTATATTCCTCGTCCACATAACGAAAAATTACAAAACTCTGTCTAACACTTTTCAGTTGTTCTGGTGTATCACATCCGCAAAACAAAGCGGCGATAACGATAAAAAATAAAATCTTTTTCATAATGATTAATAATTAATGGTTACTTTATGAATTTTGTTTGACAAGTTGAGTGTGCTGAAGAAGCAACAAAAATATATGCGCCGTTCGGTGGATTAGAAATCCATGCTTGTGTTCCGAATTATGAATTTCAAAATCGGGTGCAAAATTACTGCTTTTTTTCGGAATAACCAAATTCTAGACTTGGGAAAATGAAAAGTATAAAACGTTGATTAGTAATATTTTATAATTTTGCAACTTGGGAAAATACAAATAGAAGGCATTTTAGAAACGAAAAACAAGAGGGTACGCCAACTTAATCCACAAAAAAAGAAAGGAGCATCCCCCCCGGGCTGCTCCTTCCGGCTTCAGCTTGCGCTTCGGCCTCCGGGATGCATCACTGCATCGTTATGTTGTTTACTCTTCTGTGTCTTCAAACGAGTCACCGACAATCTTACGATAGAGTTCCTTGGCGTCGGTAGCCTTGCGGATGATCTCGTGCAAGTCCTCTATCTTAACGCGGTCTTGAGTCATTGTGTCGCGGTAGCGAACGGTTACGCAACCATCTTTCTCTGTGTCGTGATCCACGGTGATACAGAATGGTGTTCCCACTGCGTCCTGACGGCGGTAACGCTTACCGATAGAGTCTTTCTCATCGTAAGCCACCTTGAAGTCAAACTTCAGCTCGTTCATGATCTCGCGTGCCTTCTCTGGCAGACCGTCTTTCTTAACCAGCGGCATGATACAAGCCTTCACCGGAGCCAATACCGGCGGCAAGTGAAGCACTACGCGGGTGTCTCCGCCTTCCAATTGCTGCTCCTCATAGGCCGAGCACATAACGCTCAGGAACATACGATCCACACCGATGGAAGTCTCTATCACGTACGGAGTATAGCTCTGGTTCAATTCCGGATCGAAGTACTCAATCTTCTTTCCGCTATATTTAGCGTGGCTGCTGAGGTCGAAATTCGTACGGCTGTGAATACCTTCTACTTCCTTGAAGCCAAACGGCATTTGGAACTCGATATCCGTAGCGGCATTTGCGTAGTGAGCCAATTTGTCATGGTCGTGGAAACGATATTTCTCATCACCCAAACCAAGTGCTTTGTGCCATTTGAGACGGAATTGTTTCCAGTGCTCGAACCACTTCAGTTCCTCACCCGGACGAACGAAGAACTGCATCTCCATTTGCTCAAACTCTCTCATACGGAAGATGAACTGACGAGCTACAATCTCGTTGCGGAAGGCCTTACCGATCTGTGCAATACCGAACGGAATCTTCATGCGGCCGGTCTTCTGTACGTTCAGGAAGTTGACGAAGATACCTTGTGCTGTCTCCGGACGCAGATAAATCTTCATTGCGCCATCAGAAGTGGAACCCATTTCGGTAGAGAACATAAGGTTGAACTGACGAACGTCGGTCCAGTTGCGTGTTCCGCTAATCGGGCAAACAATCTCTTCGTCCAAGATGATTTGTTTCAACTCATCCAGGTTGTTGTCGTTCATCGCTTTAGCGAAACGCTCGTGCAGTGCTTCGCGTTTCTCGATATGTTCTTTCACACGCTCGTTGGTCTGCTTGTACAACTCTTCGTCAAACGAATCGCCGAAACGCTTACGGGCTTTCTCTACCTCTTTCTCAATCTTCTCGTCGTACTTGGCAATCTGATCTTCAATCAGCACATCTGCGCGATAGCGCTTCTTGCTGTCGCGGTTGTCTATCAACGGGTCGTTGAAGGCATCTACGTGGCCCGAAGCCTTCCATGTAGTCGGGTGCATGAAGATAGCGGCGTCTATACCGACGATATTCTCGTGCAGCAGCGTCATGCTGTCCCACCAATAACGTTTGATGTTGTTCTTCAACTCTACACCGTTCTGGCCATAGTCATATACGGCTCCCAGACCGTCGTAGATCTCACTGCTCGGGAAGACAAAACCGTATTCCTTGCAATGCGCAACGATTTTCTTAAATGTTTCTTCTTGTGTTGCCATTATTTTTGTTGTTTTAGTATCCTATAATCTACATGCCGAAACGTCGAAATATCTGGATTTCGACAAAATCGGGCACAAAGGTACTGCTTTTTTGCGACATGCGCAAATTATTTTGCTTTTTTTAATCTTCCTCTATCATTTTCTGTACTTTGGGCATGTATCTGACCATGGCCGCTGCGTGTCCTCCGTACTTATCAAAGTCCCAAGTGATGTTCGGCGCTTCTCCAAAGCAACGACGCAAGTTCTCTGCATTGACAAATGGCACGAGGTCATCGTTGATCGAATGGAAGACGTATAGCGGAGCTTTGGGACGCCATGTCGGGCACACGCTGTCTGTCGTGCCTCCGTCTAGGTCGTAATGAACCAGGCTGGAGCGCAGTAATCCGTCGTATAGGCGTCGTGTCTCCGATTGCGTCTTGTCCATGCCCTTTATTGTCATCCAATAACTCGCCTTGTGGCTTGGCATCATGCAATAGACAGAAAAGAGACGATAGTCTTTGTTGGCAATATACTTATCGTATTTGCTTTTCAGTGCAGGAGTGAAGAAGTGGTCAAAATCGAGGTTCAAGCCATATGCTTCGCTTGTCCCGACCACCAACATCGGTATGACAGCCGGCACACTGTTGAAATCGTATTTTACCGAGTAGTCATATGTTGCCGCCACGTCGCACGGGCCGCTACCCACATAGCATTTCTTGACATGTATGCGGTCTGCATATTCTTCTTCCAGTAGTTTCAGTATCCATAGTGCAGTTGCTCCGCCTTGTGAATAACCGGCAATGTAGATACTATCCAATGCTATACCGAGCGACATGGTGTCCAATACTGTTTGTGTATAGAGCAGCATGTCCACGCAATTGCGTGCTGTCAGATCGCCGCGCAAATACGGGTGAACGCGGTCGAGCGATGCTCCGTATCCGATATAATCCGGCAGAATGACTACGTAGTCATCAATAAAATAGCGTGCGTCTATGGTCAACTCGCTCGATGGCGCTTCTGCGTTCGAACTGATAGTGTAATGAGGCATCAGAATGATTCCTTTGGGTTTCTTGCCGTCAGGTACGCTCAGCTTGCCGGACAAGGTTATGGTTTTGCCGTTCTGGTCCGTAGAAGGGTAGTGTAATACTTGCTCTTTGTTGCCGGCTATTCCTATGATAGCCGCATTGCATAGCCCGCTGACAATCAGCAGTATGGATAATAATATTTTCTTCATGTCTTATCTTAGTTTTTGCTGTTTTTTCTATTCTCTGACGGGAAAGTCAAAATAGGTATCAGGAAACGGCTCATTCTCCAGTGTGAAATGCCACCATTCGCTATCTATCATCTTGAACCCGTGTTTCTGCATCGCGTTCCATAGTATTTGCCTGTTTTTCCAGACTCTGCCCCATCGTCCGTCTTCTTTTAGCGGACCTCCTGTGTAGTCAGGATGGCTCTCTATGCCAAACCAATCAAACGGACTTCCCATATCTAATTCCTTGCCTGTGGCAGCATTCACCAGCGTCAAATCAACCGTTGAGCCTCGTGAGTGCCCGGAGCGCGCCATGATGTAGCCTTGCTCAAAGAGCAGGCTCTTGTCCACCGTCGGGTAGAAGACGGCTTTCATAGTTGTGTCCTGCACGTTCTCCGCCCAGCGAATAAAATGATTGACAGCGCGTTGCGGACGATAGGCATCCCATATCTTGATCCGGTAGCCTTGCGCTTTCAACTCGTCGCATGCCGCCTTTAGCGAATCGGCCGCTTGTCGTGTCATCAGCGCTATCGGCTGCTCGTAACCGTCTATACGTTCACCCACAAAATTGTAGGTGCTATAGTATCTTATTTCCAATATGGCGTCCGGCACAATGTCGGTTATAACAACGAATTGTGAACGGTCCATCTCCGGTTTGGGCGTCCGGAGTTGGCATGTCGTTAGTGTTACGGACAGCGCAATGCCCACTACGATGCCCAATGTAATCTTCATCTTTCTCATGGCCTTTCAATTTATTTTCGACCGCAAAGGTACAACTTTTTTTTCGAATATGCAAGGTTATTTGTCGTTTTTTGTGTTAATATGGCCTTACAATGCCACAAAAAGGCTATAATCAGCGCCATCATCGAGGATGCTGTGTCCGGTTGTATCTGCAGCTACGACAGGAACTGTGAACTGATCCGGAGCTTTGGAAGGCTGGTTGATAAACATGCCGAATAACAATCCTGCAGCAGCGGCAGCAGGAGTTGCTATCCATCCCCAATACTGACGGCGATGAGGCAGTGGTGATGTCGTTACTTGCAACTTGGCATCTTGGGCTTCACGCAAGCGGCGTGCGGAAGCAGTTAATTGATCTTCAAAAGTATTATTCTTAGCCGTAAAGGCAGGATTAATTTTATTCTTCATTATCTTTCAATTTTAGACGTAAATAATTGGTTAATGTATGTAGGCGTGATTTGACCGTTCCTTCCGGAATACCGATAATGGCGGCAATTTCCGGTACAGTCATTTCCTGCGTAAACCGAAGTTCAAATAACATTTGTTGTGTCTCATTGAGGCGGGCGAGTTCTTGTTGCAAGGCTTGGTCAAAAGCGGCTTTGTCCAATTGAACAGGCGTCGTATCTTCCTCAATAGGCTCATCTGTTGGCAGCGATTCCAGATAGGCTTGTTCATGCTCATTGCTACGGTAGATATTCTTGCAGAGATTATAGGCAATCGTGAAAAGCCAAGTGCGAAAAAGACCGCTATCGCTGTTAGAGGCCGGACTTTGCCACACGCGCAGGAAGGTGTCTTGCAACAAATCGGCTGCCAGTTGTTCGTCTCCACCCAGACGACGGAAGAAGAAGCCTTGCAGTAACCGCGCATATCGGCGATACAACTCGTTGAAAGCCTTTTCGTCACTCACCAGACGAACACGCTCCATGAGTTGTTCGTCCGGTGCTGACTTGTAATGTACAAATAAGGACAGCATCATTTTTTATCTTTGTCGTCTAAGAGATTGATATACTTCATTTTCTTATCGTCCGACAAAGATGTTTGAACGATTGCCGCAGTCAGATAGCGAGCCAATTGGTTGGCATGCAACGTGTCGCCTTCCTCTTTGTAGCTTTTGACAACCGGTGCAAGCATGACCATGTAATTCAGTTGTATCCAATTACTACTATTCCATTGTTCCTCGTTGACGAAATTCGGTTCGGTGAGGTATTTCAGATCGTATTTTGTCTCCACATTGCGCTTGGCCACCGCCATATTATCGTAACTGTGTGTGCTGTATTTGAGAACCAGTCCTTCGTTGTACAGGTTCTTTTTGAAAGATTCCGTTTCCGGGTAACAACTTGTCGGGTAGAAATAGGCCGGGCGTTTGCTATTATTGATGATATGCTCCAAAATGTCTTGCTTATACACATCTATCCAGTTCTCTATCGAAGCGTAGTCTTTTGTTACTTCAAAGTCCTTGATTCCCAGATAATTGCATACTGCTTTGCGATAGGTATCATGAGAAAGGAACGAAGCGTTAACGATGACTTTGTCTGTATGTTGGTGGAGTGCTTCCTGTATAATCAGAGAAGTATAGGCGGGGACATCGGCATAGTAAAAATAGATAGCGTTCTCGTCCATGCCTTGCAACGAATTGTATGTATAACGAATTAGATAGGACGG